>NZ_JAGGDL010000042.1:0-28681 GCF_017653575.1 Pseudoalteromonas sp. K222D | reverse complement strand
CAAAGAGTAAACATTACCCCCGAAAACTGGCTAAAACTCACCACACAATTTAGTCGCGTATTTCATGGTGCAGTAGGTCGCCCAGCGTCACACGAAGGATACTGCGAACACCTAAATAGAAAGCGGCGCACCAACGTTAGTAACTGCGAAAAGCTACTGGCTTAAAATTTCACTTCAAAAACTCTCCGTAATTCCCTCTCACTGTGAAAGCACAGTATTTCGCATGCCTAAAAATGAATAAAAACAGTGTTATTTGAATATTATTTTAATAAGCAGAGAGATTGTCAAAGCTAAGGGGATTTTAAGCTCAGCAATGTTTATTTAGATAAACACCAAAGGGATTAATTATTAGGGTGGGTGTCATTCTATGTTTCTATATCCTATACCTGACATTAAAGATGAGACTGAGCTTATTAACCGCTTTGATGAAGTATTTAATGATGAGCTCACCGCAGTTATTGCCAGTTCAAACATTGATACCGATTGGGATTGTGTAGGTTGGCGCGGCATTATGCTAAATAACGGCGTTATGTGGGTAGATACCGACGGTAAAATTATTGCTGTAAATACCCAAAATGTAAAAGAGCAGGTACTGGCTAAAAGCTTAATTGAACAAGGTAAGCAATCTTTGCATGCAAGTATCAATACTTTTGAAAAGCCAGTACTTGATTGGAAAACAGCTAACTACCATATTCGTGTTGATGATTTAGGCGATCATAATTTTCGTTATGCAGTATGGGGTATTGATAAAAAGCCAAGCGACAAGCCTGATATGGTTTTACTAAATGGCGATATTACATTTGAAGGCAGTGGTGGCAATCATAATTATACGTTTAAAAATGGTCGTTATAGTTATGTGTTACAGGCATATTAAATGCCTCAAAGAAATGGACAATGCCAATCCATAACTGGAATCTGACATTGTCGCAATTGGCCATCCACTTCGAAGGTAGGTTAGATGGTGTGCTAGATATTTAGCAATTTAAGCTGACACAGAATTCTGAACGCCCTCAACAATGGCGGTTATTTTTAAGTAGCTAATAGCTAAAATGAATGGTCTTTTTCAAATTCATCAACTTCGCGTTCGGCTTCTTCTTTCGACTTACCGTATTGCTGTTGAATTTTGCCAACTAACTCTTTGCGGCTACCTTCAATTTTATCTAAATCATCGTCGGTTATTTCGCCCCATTTACGTTGCGCTTTACCTTTAAGTTCTTTCCAATTACCTTTGATACGATCGCTGTTCATAAGTAGCTCCTTACTTTAGATTAGTGAAATTAACAGTCAACTATAAAGTAGCAAGTCGTATACCAAAAAAAAGTATAAATATTTTTTGTAATTAATATCAGTAGCTTAATATCAATCATAAATAGAGTAAGGCTAAAAGGTGGGTGTAATTATGTGGTCCTTCTTTAAATGCATACAAAATATACATAGCAGTTTGTAATAATTGCTTATCCAATATAGGTTTTAAGTTATTATGTTGCGATAAAACAGACGGTATGAGTGAGTTATGGATACTAAAGTGTGTGAATATGGCGTAGGAGATTGCTCTTACAAAATGGCGGGGGGGTTAGTAGGTATTACCCAGCTGGTTGATGCATTTTATGATTATATGCAACAGTTAAAAGAGGCTAAGCACATAAGAGATATGCACAGTAAAGACTTGTCGCAGTCGCGTAAAAAGTTAGCTTACTTTTTGTCAGGTTGGATGGGCGGCCCTAAGCTGTACGCGGAGCATTTTGGTAGCATTAATATTCCACAGGCGCATAAACATTTAACGGTAGGGGTTGCCGAAAGTGAAGCTTGGCTATTATGCATGCAAAAAGCTGTAGATGATCAGCCATATGCAGAGTCGTTTAAAGTGTATTTAATGCAGCAATTACGCGTACCCGCAGAGCGCATTAGAATGGTATCGGGTAGCTAGTAGAGAGTTAATAGGTAGAAAGTGGGCAACTAATGGGCAACTTATTGAGCTTAGTTGCTTGTAAAAGAGTATTAATTATTAAACATCAACCGCAGTCACGCTGCGGTTTTTTGTTACAATGCCGGTAAAGCAATTTAGGGTAAATAGCTGTGCTGCCGGTTCAAAACATATATCAACAACTCGTAATAACATTACAAAGCAACCCAATTACGCTACTGCAAGCGCCGCCGGGTGCAGGTAAGTCTACTTGGTTGCCGCTGCAACTTATGCGTGATGGGCACTTTAAACGTATTGTAATGCTAGAGCCGCGTCGTTTAGCTGCGCGTAATATTGCTAGTTACTTGGCAAAGTGTCAAAACGAGAGTGTTGGCCAAAGTGTTGGCCTGCGTATAAGAGGTGAGAGCAAAGTAAGTGTTAATACGCGCCTTGAAATAGTTACCGAAGGCATGCTTACTCGTATGCTGCAAAACGATCCTGAGCTTAGCGATGTCGATTTACTGATATTTGATGAGTTTCATGAGCGCTCTATTGCAGCCGATACTTCATTGGCATTTGCGTTAGAGACCCAAAGTGCGCTGCGCGAAGATTTAACCATAATGTTGATGTCGGCAACCCTTGATACCCAGCGCTACACTGAGTTTTTTGCTTGCCCTGTAATTCAATCAAATGGGCGCAGCTATCCAATAGATGAAGTATATATACCCATAAAAGATGAAAGCCGCTGGCTTGATGCAATCCCCACTATAATAAAACAAGCACTGAGTGAGCAAACAGGCAGCGCGTTGGTGTTTTTACCAGGGCAGCACGAAATACTCAGGGTACAACAAGCACTCACTGACTTACCAAACAATTGTATAGTGGCAACGCTATTTGGCGAGCAAGATAAAGCCAACCAGCAAGCAGCTATTGCTCCTGCGCCTGAAGGGATGCGCAAGGTGGTACTTACTACCAATGTGGCCGAAACTAGCTTAACCATTGAAGGCATAAGGATTGTGATTGATAGCGGTAAACGCCGCGCCGCGACCTTTAATTTAAAAACCGGTGTTACTGAACTCACAACACAAAGCATATCGCGCTCATCGGCAGTGCAGCGTGCAGGGCGTGCAGGGCGAATAGAGCCAGGTGTGGTTTATAGGCTTGGCTCTAAGCAAACTTTTGAGCGCCGTAATAGTCACGACAATCCCGAAATACTCACATCAGACATAAGCCAACTAATGCTAGAAGCTAAGCAGTGGGGGGCAAGCATTGAGGAGCTAACCTTGCTTGATAAGCCTACTGAGCAGCAAGGCATACAGGCAAGTAACTTACTTAGCATGCTTGAAGCCATAGACAGCAAAGGCAAGCTCACACCGCTTGGCAGTAAAATGTTAGGCTTTGGCGCTGATATTCGTTTGGCGCATATGCTATTAAAAGCGCAGGCATTAGAGCAAGCACTCCCCGGTATTTATCGACTCGCTATTTATTTGGTGGCATTACTTGAAAGCCGAGTTAATACTGCTAATGAGCTAAGCTTAGCGCTGCATAGCCAACAACAACGGCCACATCCGGTATTCAAGCAGCAATTAAAATATTGGCAAACTCGCTTAAAAGTAAAGGAGTCAAATGGCGATTTAAATACCGAGCACTTAAGCTTGCTGGTGGCGCTTGCTTACCCCGATCGAATCGCGAAAAAGCGTGGCAATGGTTACTTACTTGCCAATGGTGCAGGCGCTGAGTTAAACCGCGATTACTGGCATAACGACGACTACCTTGCAATTGCCACTATGGGCGGGCACAAAGGCGGGCGTATTTTTAGTGCCACATCACTTAGCCCATTTGAGCTGCAAGCCTATTTGCCGCATTTATTTAGCATGCAAACTCGCTGTGAGTTTGATGAAAAAACCGCACGCTTTACCCATCAAGACGAAGTGAAACTGGGCGCTATTACCCTTACTAGCCAGCCAAGTGCGCAAAAACTCGATAAAAGTGAGCGCGCCAAAGCATGGTTAAATTTATTTACTAAACATGGCTTTGCACTGTTTAATGAACAAAAAGACGCTGAGCAACTATTAATTAGAATGAGCTTAGCAAGTAAGCTAATGAGCGAAAAGTTTCCGAAAATTAACGAGCAACAACTTATTCAAACGGCACCGCAGTGGCTAGGTGTATTTTTACAAGATATTAAAACCCTGGAGCAGCTTAAAAAGTTTAACTACTTTGAGGCATTACAAAATTGTTTTGACTGGCAACAACAAAGTGCCTTAAAAAGCTTACTGCCACTGCGTTTAACGGTAGCGAGCGGCTCTAATATTAGGATTGAATATCAGCTTGAAGGCCCTGCAAAGCTCAGTGTACGTATGCAAGAAGTATACGGTATGACCAGCACGCCGTTGTTGGCGCAGGGGAAATTGCCACTGCTGATGGAGTTATTGTCGCCGGGGAAACGCTCGTTGCAACTTACTCAAGATTTAGCGCACTTTTGGAATACCAGTTATCGCGATGTACAAAAAGAAATGAAAGGGCGTTACCCCAAGCATTTTTGGCCCGATAGCCCTGCAACCAGTATTGCAACTAACAAAGTGAAAAGTAAAATGTGAGCGTGTACTTAGTTGAAGTAATAATATTAACCTCACAGTTAAATTCGAGATTAATATTATTCAAATACGTAAATACTAACTAAGATGCTTTGCTAAATAGTCGACCAATAACCTTATTTTTGGCGATAAGTGACGATTATGAGGGTATATGGCCCAAATGCCTTCATCAGGCACCCGATAGCTATCTAATAAGGTAATTAGTTCACCACTTTGCAGGTGATTTTGCACGTAGTAATCGGGCAGTTGTACTATTCCTAATCCTTTTAATGCTGCATCCGCTAGGCTATAGCCACTGTTGTATCTTAGCTTACCGGCAACGCGAATGTTTTTTTCTTTTCCCGATTCCATAAAGTGCCAATAATCAAGCGTGCCTAGTAGGCAACTATGTTTACTCAGTTCAGAAATTGCATGTGGTATGCCGTGTTTTTCCAGATATTCTGGCGATGCGCACACATAACTGGTTCTGGTTCCGAGTTTTTTTGCCATCATTGACGAGTCGGCCAGCTTACCAATACGTATAGCTAAATCGTATCCGCCTTCAACTAAGTCAATTTGTTGATTACTCAAGTAAGCAGAAACCGCGACCTCACTATATTGCAGCATAAAGTCAGAAACCAAAGGCAGTACTTGCTGCTCTCCATAAGTTACCGAAGCCGTAAGCTTTATTTTACCTTGGGGCGTTGTTTGTAAATTAGTTATAGCCCGCTCTGCAGCATCTAAGCCATCAAGCACACTGCGGCAATGCTGATAAAACACTCGGCCTTCTTCAGTTAACGACACTTTGCGCGTAGTACGATAAAACAGCTTCACATTCAGCCGGTTTTCGAGCGCACTAATTTGCCTGCTTACTTGCGCTGTAGATATTGCCATTTTTTTTGAGGCTTGCGTAAAGCTGGCATTTTCAGCAACGTGTACAAATTCACTAATACCTTCCCACTGCATGATTGTTACCTATATGTACAAGTTAATTTCAAAAATAGCATATTATCATTTTTACAGAAACAAATATAATAGCAGCCATCAACACAAACATGCTGTGAATAAGTTAAATCGTCGATATAACGTTATCGACATTAATACAACAGCTCGCAAAATAAATAGGAAAAAATATGAGTTGGGTATTTTTATTTTTAGGTGTTATTGCAGAAGCAATGTCGCATGTGGCATTAAAACAAACAGATGGCTTTACTAGGTTACTGCCCAGCATAGTGGTGTTATTGGGCCATTTGGCTGCGTTTGTTTTTTTAGGCCAAGCAATGAAAGGCATGCCTGTAGGTATTGTGCATGCGATGTGGGCAGGGTTAGCTATTGTTACCGTTACGCTACTATCTACCCTTGTATATAAACAGCATTTAGAACTATCCACTTGGTTAGGAATGGCATTGGTGGCCATAGGCATTGCAATGATTAACCTACCGCAAGGGCATAGCCATTAATTGCTTTAAAATGAATAGCATAATTCTAAGCCAAAAATAATATGCAGCAGCGCATTATTAAGGTAACTGAACTAAACTAAAATACGTGTTTACGTTCATTTATATTAAATAATTTATTAATTAAGAGAGAACGAGATGTCAGATAAGTTTATAAAATCGAAAGCCGCTATAGCATGGGGTCCAAAACAGCCTTTATCTATCGAAGAAATTGACGTAATGCTGCCGCGCAAGGGCGAAGTATTAGTTAAAGTTATTGCCTCTGGAGTTTGTCATACCGATGCTTTTACTTTATCTGGCGATGATCCTGAAGGGATTTTTCCGGTTATTTTAGGCCACGAAGGCGGTGGTATCGTTGAGCAAGTTGGCGAGGGCGTAACGAGTGTAAAAGTTGGGGATCACGTTATTCCTTTATATACACCAGAGTGTGGCGAGTGTAAGTTTTGTTTATCGGGTAAAACTAACTTGTGTCAAAAAATTCGTGAAACTCAAGGTAAAGGCTTAATGCCTGATGGCACCACTCGTTTTTACAAAGACGGACAGCCAATTTTTCATTATATGGGTTGTTCAACTTTCTCTGAATACACGGTATTACCAGAAATTTCGTTAGCAAAAGTTAATAAATCTGCACCATTAGAAGAGGTGTGTTTATTAGGCTGTGGTGTTACAACCGGTATGGGCGCGGTAATGAATACTGCAAAAGTTGAAGAAGGCGCAACAGTAGCTATATTTGGCCTTGGTGGCATAGGCTTGTCGGCAGTTATTGGCGCAACTATGGCTAAAGCGAGCCGAATTATTGCTATAGATATTAACGAAAGTAAGTTTGAATTAGCAAAAAAACTAGGCGCTACCGACTTTATTAACCCTAAAGACTACGACAAACCAATTCAAGATGTAATTGTAGAGTTGACCGATGGCGGTGTTGATTACTCGTTTGAGTGTATTGGTAATGTTAACCTAATGCGCTCTGCGCTAGAGTGCTGCCATAAAGGCTGGGGCGAGTCTGTGGTTATTGGTGTTGCTGGTGCGGGGCAAGAAATTTCAACCCGTCCGTTCCAATTGGTAACGGGTAGAGTATGGAGAGGTTCAGCATTTGGTGGGGTTAAAGGTCGCAGCGAATTACCTGATTATGTAGAACGTTATTTAGCGGGTGAATTTAAGTTAAGTGACTTTATTACCCATACAATGGGACTTGAAGATATTAACGAATCGTTCGATTTAATGCGCAGAGGCGAAAGTATTCGCACTGTTATTCATTTCGATAAATAACGATAAACAGCAGCACTATGGTTTAATTAAACCATAGTGCTTTTTTTGTTTAATTTATAGTTACTAATCAACAATCCATCAGTTTTAAAAAAAGTAGATCCAGCCAAAAACACTTCAAAATATATAAGCATTGTTTTTAAATTTCTTTACCGCCGTGTGTTTCGGCTAAATCGTCAAGCTCTGCAACTGTGTAGTCAAAACCACTCTCGTCATAGTCATAATTAACCTTTACGCAATTGCCGCCATTAAATAATTTTGTTTTTACATCATTAATGGGCCAATTTTTAAGTAGATGTATAAATCGGTTGGCAACTTGAGAAGATTCAAAACGATAGCTAATTTCTGTTTTCATAAATAATAAAGCTCTGGCTAGTTTAACCCCCGTAGTTTGTGCATTTTTGCTAATTAGTCAAGTTTCGGTTACAAAAAATAAAGAGTAAGTATGTAATTTTTATGTTTCAATTGATGTGTTAATTGCAGTAAGCACTGTTGTGCTTTAATTAAAGGTGAGAACAAACTTACATGTACTATAGAACTTTTTTACTAGCAAGCTCTGCTTTGTTTATCAGTGCTTGCGGTGGCTCTGGCTCAGATGAGACACCAGTTATAAGCACAAATAAAATCCCCTCCCTATCAATAACCAATATCAAAAACGATATAGTTAAAGGTCAAACTATTGATTTAAATGCAACAGTTGACGATGCCGATGGCGTTATCAGTAGTGTTGTGTGGGAACAAACTGCGGGGCTTAAAGTACTTAATGCACCTGTAAATGCCAGTAGTATCACTATTACTTTACCAGATGCGCAAAGCCATGCAGCAATGGAGTACGCTTTTAGCGTAACGGCAACCGATAATGAAGGGGCTACCAACGTTAAAACTGTGAGTTTTGTTGCGCGTAATAGTATGGATGAAACTGCTGCAGCACGTATATTACAGCAAGGCAGTATGGGCCCCACATTAAGTGAAATACGCCAAGCTCAAGGGTTAAGCGAACAGCAGTGGCTTGAGCAACAAATGGCGTTACCAATTAACTACCATCGTGGTTATTTAGTGAAAAGCCCTGATGAAAACAAATTTCAGTATATTAATAGGATTGATGCGTGGTGGAAGGGGGTGTTGCATAGCGACGATCAACTACGCCAGCGTGTTGCCTTTGCATTGAGTCAAATATTGGTTGTATCGGATGCAAGTAGTAATGTAGGTAATCAGCCCGAGGGCATGATCACTTACTACGATATTTTGCTTAAACATGCTTTTGGTAACTATAGAGAGCTACTAGAAGACGTAACGCTGTCGCCAATTATGGGTACTTTTTTAAGCCATTTAGGGAATGAAAAGGCAAATGATGAGCTTAATATTCGCCCAGATGAAAACTACGCCCGCGAAGTAATGCAGTTATTTACAATAGGCCTTGAAGAGTTAAATTTAGACGCTACTCCAAAGCTTGATGCGCAAGGTAATACAATTGCCACCTACGGTCAGGCTCAAATAGAAGGATTTGCGCGCGTTTTTACTGGGTGGACATTTGCAGCTAGTGAAACTTTTAAGAAAAAAAAACGTGATTATGTAAATCCAATGAAAGCGTTTAGCGAGTATCACTCTAGTAAACAAAAAACATTGTTAAATGGCGAAATTATCCCCGAGGGCTACGGACCAGAAGAAACACTGCAAATAGCGCTCGATAACCTATTTAATCACAATAATGTAGCGCCATTTATTAGTAAACAACTCATACAGCGTTTAATTACCTCAAACCCAACACCGCAATATGTTACCCGTGTTGCTCGTGTTTTTAATGATAATGGCGCTGGAGTACGAGGAGATTTAGCCGCGGTAATAAAGGCTATTTATTTAGATGATGAGGCACGCCATTTTGGCAGTGTTTTAAATTATCAAGGGAAACTAAAAGAGCCACTGATAACCACAATACAGTTTTGGCGAAATCTAGATGCTAAAACCGGTAACGGTTATTACAACACGTGGGGTTTATACAATACCTATGGACAGGGGCCAATGAAGTCGCCCTCAGTATTTAACTTTTACAGGCCCGATTACCAACCTGTTTATTTACGTAGTGATGGCTTAGTTGCTCCAGAGTTACAAATAGCAAATGACTCTACAATAATTGGCATAATGAATAAGCACTTTGCAGATTTAGTGTGGAATGCGGCTGAAGGAAAAGCATCTTTAAGTCCAAAATTACTATACGTCTATATTAAAAACGATATGAACCATCTAAAAAATTATGGTATAGGGTCGTTACTTGATCAGTACAATGTGTTGTATTTTGCCGGTTCAATGAGCCACGAAACACGCCAGGCGTTACTCGATTTAAGTGCCTATTTTATTGATAATCAAGATCGTCAGCGGGTATCATATTTACTTTATATGATTGCTATTTCACCTGAATTTAATTTGCAGTATTAGGAGAGGCATAATGAGCATAAATAGAAGGCAATTTTTGTCATTATGTTTAAAAGGCGGGGTGTCGGCAGCTGCGCTAACCAGCTTACAACTTCAAGCATTAACGGGTTCAACAAATGCTATTGAATTGGGTGATTATAAAGCCCTAGTATGTATATTTTTATATGGCGGTAACGATTCACTAAATATGCTAATGCCGTTAGAGGGCGAGCAACGAAATTTGTATGAAAAAAGCAGGCAAAACTTGGCGGTTGCTTCGCCTATTGCGCTTAATACTAATTCGTCGTTTGCTGGTGGTGTAGGGCTGCACCCTGCGCTTGCACCCATGCAAAGTGTGTTTGATTCGGCTAACTTGGCATTTGTTGGCGGAGTAGGTACTTTGCTTGCACCAACCACGCTTGACGATTATAAAAATAAAGCAGTACCGCTGCCTCAACACTTGTTTTCACATAACAATCAACAAGCAGCGTGGATGTATGGTCGTGAAAAGGAATCGCTAAATAATGGTTGGGGAGCGCGTTTGCTAGAGCGCTTAAATCAGCAAGATCAGTTTGCTGCAAACATATCGCTCGATGGCACCAATCTTTGGCAAACAGGCGCGCAAACTAAGGCATTTTCGCTTAATAAAAGCGGTATCAGTAAAGTAAACGCTTTTGGCGGTTATCAGCCAAGAACTGAGCATGTAACCAATATTATGAACCGTATAATGGGTAATACGAATCATCCATTAACGGGTGCTTACGCTAATAGTTTTAATTCAGCGATTAGAAATACCCAAACAATGAATAGTGCGCTTGAAGCCGCCCCTGAACTTATTACCTCATTTAGCGATACAGGGTTGTCGAAGCAACTAGCTGCGGTAGCTAAGGCGATTAGTGTGCAAGCAAAGTTAAGTACGCAGCGCCAAGTGTTTTTTGTTTCTATGGGAGGGTTTGATACACACGATAATCAATTGAATACTCACCCTGCATTGCTTAGCACACTAGCACAAGGACTTAACGAGTTTAATAGTGCGATGAATGAGCTGAATATGGCTGACAAAGTAACGTCGTTTACTATGTCGGACTTTGGCCGTACGCTAACATCTAATGGCGATGGTACGGATCATGGTTGGGCAGGAAACCAAATCGTTATGGGAGGCGCAGTTAAAGGCGCCAATATATATGGGGAGTTATTAACTCAACATTTAGGCGGACCACAAGATACCGGCCGAGGGCGATTAATACCAAGTGTTGCAAATGAGCAATATTTTGCCACACTAGCTAAGTGGTTTGGTGTTCCTGCATCAGAATTAGGTGATATATTTCCAAACTTAAGATACTTTAATCAGTCGACATTAGATTTTATGGTTTAATTCGTTATTAATGTAACCCAAATTCCATCGCAAACAGTATAAAACTGTTTGCGAATAAAAAATTCATGTAATGGAGTAAATTAATGAAAGTTTTAGTAAGTTTGGTGAGTTTAATCGCCTTTTTAATGGTTGTATTGCCCGGGCCATTATATAAATTTGGCGTTGTTGAATTAGGCACTGCGTTTGCTGGATTTAGGTTTGGTGTTTACGTGGGGGGAGCTGCGCTTGTATTACTTTTAGTGCAGGTCATATTTATGCGTAAAACAGCCACTGTAAGTAGTACTATAGTGGCCGTTGTATTTGCGGGTATTGCTATTTTTATGCCACTTAATATGATGGATAAAGCGAAAAGTGTGCCGCCAATTCATGATATTTCGACAGATGTAGTTAATCCACCAAAGTTTGTAGCTATTGCACCACTGCGTGCCGATGCGCCAAACCCAGTGACCTATGCCGGAGCAGAAACGGCTGCGCAACAGCTTAAAGCTTACCCAGAACTGACTACCCTTAATTATGCTTACCCAAAAAGTGAGCTAGTAGTGGCTACAGTGCAAGCGATTAAAAATTTGGGTTGGGAGTTAGTTAATAGCGATGCCAGTCAAGGGATTGTTGAAGCAACCGAGACAACCACCTGGTTTGGTTTTAAAGACGATATAGTGGTGCGTATTAAAGATGAAGGCTCTCAGCGTTTTATTGATATTCGTAGTAAGTCGCGTATTGGTCGCAGTGATTTAGGTAAAAATGCAGAGCGTATTCATACATTTGTAGATGAATTAAACGCGGTACTGGCAAAATAATTAGGGCAAACCTAAATGTTAAGTTACTAACAATTAAGTTACCAACAATCAAATGGAACCCAAGCGTACGGCTTGGGTTTTTTATCATCAGTTAGTGTTCACAGCTAAGCAAGTATACTTATTTGGTATTTATATTTTTAACATACTATGGAGTTATTATGAAAACAGTAGGATATGCAGCAAAAAGCCAAGGTTCAGAACTCACCGAGTTTTCTTTTGAGCGCCGCGATTTACGAGATAACGATGTAGAAATTGAAATATTATACTGTGGAGTTTGTCATTCAGACTTACACGCGGTACGTAATGATTGGGGTGGTAGTCGCTACCCGTTAGTACCCGGACACGAAATTGTTGGTAAGGTTATGTCGGTAGGTAGCGACGTTACAAAATATAAGCAAGGCGATACGGTTGCTGTTGGCTGTATGGTCGACTCATGTAAAAATTGCGATCAGTGCGATAATAACGAAGAGCAGTTTTGCCGTGAAGGCATGGTAGGCACATATGCAGGAACAGATCGTGTTAACGGCGATATGACCCAAGGTGGGTATGCTAAACATGTTGTAGTGCGTGAAGAGTTCGTACTCTCAGTACCTAAAAACTTAGAGCTGTCGCGTGTTGCACCGCTGTTGTGTGCAGGCATTACTACCTACTCGCCATTACATAAGTGGGGCGTTAAAAAAGGCAGTCGTGTTGCTGTAGTTGGTTTAGGTGGTCTTGGCCATATGGCGGTTAAAAACGCTGTTGCTATGGGCGCAAGCGTTACGGTAGTTGGCCGTAGTGAGTCTAAAAAAGACGATGCGGTTAAACTAGGTGCCCAGCATTATTTAGTGTCGTCAAACGATGATGCAATGAAAAGTGCGCAGTCAGCCTTCGACGTTATTATTGATACCGTACCGGTAAAGCATGACCTATCTATTTACACACCACTGCTAGATATTGATGGTACGCTGGTTATTGTTGGTCAGGTTGGCCCGGTTGATGAGCTAAGCACAGTGCCATTATTAATGGGGCGTCGCCGTATTGCAGGCTCACTTATTGGTGGTATTGCACAAACGCAGCAAATGCTTGATTTTTGTGGCGAGCATAATGTATTACCCGAATGTGAAATGATCAATATTGATGAAATAAATACAGCTTATGAGCGAATGGAAAAGTCTGACGTTCGTTATCGTTTTGTTATTGATATGGCATCGTTAAGTGTTTAATTACACTTAGTAATTAAAAATAAAAAGAGCCGCAAATTAGCGGCTCTTTTTAGTTAACTATTAAGCCTCTTTTGCTACAAACGATTTATTGCTCATTTGTAAGTAGCTAAGTAACCACATAATAAACCCACCAACAAAAAGAGCAGCGGCAACATAGCCTGTTTGATTTGGCGCGGCACCTTGCGCAATTGCAATGCCTCCAACCCAAGGGCCAATTGCATTAGCAACATTAAAAGCACACTGTACTAACGCGCCTATCATGGCATGCCCATTAGGAGACACATCCATTAGTAAGGTTTGTACTAGCGTTGCTAAACCTAAACTGCAGCCAATAAAAAATATAACCCCATAAAGCAGCCAAATGTTATAGCTTGCGGTTACATAAGCAAAGGCAAATACAATAGTGCAAACCAGTACTAAGCCAGTTGTTTTAATTGCAGATTTATCTGCCGCTTTACCTAATACATAATTGCCTAATGTTGAGCCAATACCAAACATCACCATAGCAATCGAAATGGTGTAGGGCGCTGTTTCGGTTACTTCTAAAATAGTATCGGCAACATAGGTATAAATACAAAATACCCCACCAAAACCAATAATTACAATCCCCAAAATAGACCAAACCAGCTTGTTTTTTAATACTCCAAACTCATTAAGTAAATTAGATGGTTTAGTGTTTTCAATATTTGGCACAACTTTATATACAAAAATAAAAGCAATAAAAGCTAAAACACCTGCACCGGCTAAGCAGTAACGCCAGCTTAAGTTTTGCCCTACTAAAGTTACCACAGGTACGCCAACAATGGTGGCAATGGTCAAACCCATAAAAACTTTCGACATAAAGCTTGCACGCTTACCTGCAGGGGCAATTTCAGAGGCTAATAAAATAGCTGCACCAAAATAAGCACCATGGGGCAAGCCACTTAAAAAGCGAAACAATACCAATTGCTCAAGTGACGTTGCAAAAGCGCTTAAGCTATTAGAAATACACATTAAGCTTAAAAATATAAGCAACGCTTTGCGTTTTCTCATGTTTGCAGTAGTTAACATTAAAATGGGCGCACCAACAACAACACCTAAAGCATAAGCGCTTATAGCGTAGCCACTTTGCGAAGGCGTTGAGCCAAAAGTTTCACTGATCAGTGGCAGCATAGGCATCATCGAAAATTCAGATAACCCTAAAATAAAAGTACCGAGCGCAAGCACGATTAATATAGCTGTTCGGTTAAGTTGATTAGATGGCGGCGCTACATCTGCGGTCATATATGAGCCCTTAAGGTTTAATTTTAAAAATGTAAATGCATAATAAATTCTGAATAGAAAATATAATGTGTATGCTTAAATTTTGATGTGAGAGGGTAATTTGTGAGGGCGCCATTCTAAGTTAAAAAAAGTACAGAGTCATGCATAAACAAGAGCGTATTAGTCTTTTAGGATTAAATTTTTATCAAGAAACCATTTTATCGCAGTGTAAGGTTTGTAATTTTGTGAGTTATAACTGCTCCTGCATTATTTTACTGGCTACATATGCAAAGCTGCTGCGCTTTTGGTTATACATAGTTGTCGCTTATTTATAGGAGTGATATACATAACCCCTACCTTACCTGAGATACAAATGAGCTGTTTAAAATTCAATCTCGACAGATAAGTGCGGCCTAGTTGTTTTTGGTTGGTTTTTAATATTTTAACTAGAAAAAAGCATTGATTAGTGTGTGTAAAATAAAAAAACGCTCATAAATTGTGTTTCTATCTCATTAATATTGTTAATATTAATGCTGATTTATTCTTTGAGATTTTACATGTTTGGCATTTCTAAAATGAACGCAAAAATTGAAGAAATGGAGCTTCAATTAATTCAAAAACAGTCTGTTTTATCGGCAATTAATGAGCATGTTGCTTATATAGAATTTACACCTGAAGGAATAATATTAGACGTGAATCAGTTGTTTTTAACAACGATTGGGTACAGAAAAGAGCAAATAATTGGTAAGCATCATAGTATGTTTTGCGAGAGCGATTATGCAAGCTCAACTGAATATAGCCGATTTTGGCAAGAATTAAAGGCGGGTAATTCTAAAGCAGGCGCTTTTTTAAGGTACAAAGCTAATGGTGATAAGCTTTGGCTTGAGGCAACCTATTTTCCAGTAAAGAATAACGGTGTTGTAACCAAGGTTATTAAAATAGCCTCAGATATTACCACTAGCTATATACAAAGAGAGTCGCAAGAAGCTATTGCCAGTGCACTAGATAAAGCGTTAGCTACCATCGAATTTACTCCCGAAGGTAATATTTTAAATGCAAATCAAAACTTTTTAGCAACAATAGGCTATAGCTTAAACCGCATAATAGGTAAACATCATAAGATGTTTTGTACTGAAGCATTTTATGAGGAAAACCCTCACTTTTGGGGTGAGTTAGCACAAGGGCAGTTTAAGTCAGGAAAGTTTAAGCGTATTAGTGCTGATGGTTCAGAAATTTGGCTAGAAGCAACCTACAATCCAATTTTAGATAACAAAGGCAGAGTAACTAAAATAGTTAAATTTGCGTCAAACATTACAGCTCGAGTTAAAAATAATAGTGCGGTAACGCAAGCTGCTGCGATAGCCTATGAGTCGGCAGTTGCTACAGTGCAAACAGCTAAAAAAGGCTCTGAGATATTACAAAAATCTGTTGTGAATTCCGACGAAATCGTAAGCCAAGTACTTAAATCGGTAGATTTAATAAAAAATCTTAATGAGCAGTCAGCTGTAATAGGTGCCATTGTTTCTACAATTAATAGCATTGCTGATCAAACCAATTTACTAGCACTTAATGCGGCAATAGAAGCGGCGCGTGCAGGTGAATACGGGCGAGGTTTTGCTGTAGTGGCTGATGAAGTAAGGCAACTTGCAGCAAGCACTAGTAGATCAACTAATGAAATAGCAACGGTTGTTAAAAACAATCAAGAGTTAACTAACAATATATCAAAACAAATAACATCAGTTTCAGATTCATCAGAACAAGGAAGAGAGCTTATTATGAGTGTGTCCGAGGTTATTAAAGAGATTGGCTTTGGGGCAGATATTGTTTCTCAAACGGTATCTAAATTGAATGTTTAGTTAATCAATTACATAATTTTTACGTTTAAAGCCGCCTCTTAAGTGCTCAAACACGCTTAATAACATTCTAAATTGATAAAGTGCGACAATATGTCGCGCTTTTGTTTTTACAGCTCATTATATAATTACGCCAATTATTACAGTGGCATAAATTAACAATGGTTTATCAAAGTAAAACTCAAAAAATATACCTACTTACCCCTGTTGCACTTTTTATTAGTAGTGTGCTATCTCCTTTAGTATTTGCCGACGATACATCTTTAGAAGTGATTGAAGTACATGGGGATGCTCAAAATAAACATTTAGCACTTGGCTCTACAGAGTCGCTATTAAGTGATTTAGGTGTCGATTTTTCAGCTGCTGGTGGCGTATCTAATTTACCTATTTTAAATGGTTTAATGGGCGACAGAGTAAAAGTATTAGTTGATGGCGCAGAAATAACGGCGGCATGCGCTAATCAAATGAATCCGCCGTTGTCTTACATTTCGGCGAACCAAGTTACGTCTTATCATGTGGTTGCCGGTGTATCACCGGTAAGTGCAGGTGGCGATAATATAGCAGGTGTAATAAGTGTTAACTCTATTGCACCGCAATACACTCAAAATAGCGATTTAGCATGGCATTCTGGTTATGTATCGGCAAAGTACAGCACTGCTGACAATGGTCGTAATTTTGGAGTAGGTGCACGTTTAGCAAGTAATACACTTAGCGTTAATTATCAGGGCTCGTTTAGTGATGCAAACAGCTATGAAGACGGGAACGGCGATGTAGTGCTTGATACGTTGTATCGCGCCCAAAATCACAGTTTAACCGCAGCTATACGCGACGATAAACAGCAGGTTGTAGTTAAGCTTAGTCATCAAAAAATTCCGTATCAAGGCTTTGCTAATCAGTATATGGATATGACAGATAACACCAGTTACGGGGTTACAGCGCAATACAAACGAGCATTTGCGAGCAGCGAGTTTGCAGGACAAGTAAATTGGCATAGCGTAAAACACGATATGGGATTTTTTAGCGCAGAAAAAATCGGCATGATGCCAATGAAAACCGACGCAGAAGATATAAGCAGCCAGTTAAAATGGCGTATAAATTTAGATAACGATAGCAGCATATTGCTAGCTCAAGAATATTACCATTATAGTATTGATGATTGGTGGCCAAGTATTACAGGCTCGGCCATGATGGGGCCAAACGACTATAAAAATATTAATAATGGAAAGCGTGAACGCATTGCACTTGTTGCAGAATATGAAAGCCAAAATAGTAAAAAACTATGGTTAAACACGGGTGTGCGTATTGAAAATATAAATACCCAAGTAAGTGAAGTACAGGCATATAACACAGGTATGCACATGGGCGGTATGCATATAGGGCCAAGTGACGCTATGGCAGCAAATACGTTTAATGCAGGGAGTAGAAATAAAACCGATACTGTAGTTGATGCAAACGTATTAATTAATTACCAAATAACTAACGTTGATGAACTGCAACTTGGTATTGCTCGTAAAAATCGCGCGCCAAACTTATACGAGCGATACAGTTGGGGGGTTAGCAATATGGCAACCACCATGATTGGCTGGTACGGCGATGGTAATGGTTATATTGGCACCCCAGATCTTGGCGTTGAAACCGCACATACAATGAGTGCTACTTATACTAAATTGGCAAAAGACGACAGCTGGCGTGTAAGCACTAATATTTGGTATACCGATGTGAGTGATTATATTGATGCTGACATAGTAAGGAACTTTAATAGTTCAGGCATTGACGGTAATAGTCGCAATATTTTGCAGTTTACTAATGTAGACGCCATTTTATATGGCGCTAAAGTAGATTTAAGTGCCAGTATTTATCAATCTGAACAGTTAGGTCAGTGGCAGTTAAAAGCAAATATAACTAACACCCGTGGCAAACGCGACGGTAACTCTAGCACTCAGCCGCTTTATCAAATTAAACCATTGCAAACCCAGCTTGGTATTAGCCAGCAAATTGGTAATGTTGAAAACTCACTTTTATGGCAATGGGTCGATACTAAAACGAGAGTAGATAACAACCGCTTTGAAAACCAAACCGATAGCTATCATTTAGTTAATTTAAGTTCTAAAGCTGTGTGGGATGCATTTACGCTAAGTGTTGAGGTAACAAATTTATTTGATCAGTATTACCAACTACCATTAGGTGGGGTTAGCATTGCGGGGTTTAAACAAGATAACGCAACCGGCTTTACACAATTAGCAGGACAAGGAAGATCATTAAATTTAGCATTAAGCTACGCGTTTTAAGGTTGAAACGGTAAATAGAAAGGCTATATAAATTTACTATGGCTTTTAAATTAATAGTTACCACTGTGGTAGTAGGTTATTGAGCGATACGCTACTTTTACCACAATAGATCCGTAAAAACTTAAAGCAATAAGCGCCTAAAAGCGCTTATTGTTGCTCAGCTTCAGGTTCAGCGGTTTGCTCAGTTGTTTGTTCTACTTTTTCGTCAGTAAGTTTTTCAAGTTTTTCGCGCTCAGCTTTTGATACATAACCTGGCTTTTTGCTTTTATGTAATTTGGCATTGGTGCGCTTGTCTTTCTTTTGAAATTTAGTAACGATTTTTTTGCGACGGTTCATGTTTAATACTCATAATTTTAAGGCGAGCATTATATAGCACCAAGTATAAAAGCAACTATATAAATATTTAACTAATTGCACTGATTGTTATGTGATTTTACCGCAAAGCGCTGTTTGTGTGAGATGCACAAGGTTATAATTATGTTTCTTAGTGGTTAATTAAATGGGAATTGTTTTGAAAAAGTTAGCGTTAGCCAGTGTTGCATTATTTGCGTTTAGTGCCCAAGCACAGTTAAATAAAAATATTGATAGTGTTGCCAATTATGCCGTAAATACCTACCAAAGCGCCCAGGTACATACACTAACCAATTTAGTATCATTTCCTACTGTGAATAAAAGCGATATTAGCGCACCAAAAAAACCCGATTTTATTGGTTTTAAAGCCTTACTCAAAATGAAAGCGGCCGAGCTGGGTTTAGATTATCAGGATTTAGGCTACACAGTATTAATTGGACTTGGGGAACAAAGCGATAAAGTAACCGTAGTAACACACGGCGACGTGCAACCAGCTAATGCGAGTAAGTGGCAGCAAAGCCCATTTATTATTGATACAACATCAGAGCCTGGGCGCTTAATTGGCCGCGGTACCGAAGACGATAAAGGCGCAATAGCGACAGCGCTTTACGCCATGAAAGCCATTAAAGATAAAGGCATAACGCTTAATAACCGTATTGAGTTAATGATTTACCTTGCTGAGGAGTCTGATTGGGGCCCGCTTACTGAGTTTATGAAAACCTATGAGCAGCCAAAGTACGCAGTAACAATTGATGCGTCATACCCGGTAGTGGTGGCTGAAAAAGGTTGGAGTTTAATTGCGCCAACGTTCAATGCTACCTCGGCAAAAACAGGCGTTTATGTTAGTGATGTTGCAGGTGGTGCATTTGTAAGCCAAATACCAGAAGACGCCAGCCTAGTACTGCATAATGCCGATGCTAAGTTACTTACTCAATTAAAAGCCAAAGCCAGTACGCTTAAGCAAGTAGAGTTTAACTTTGCTCAGCAAAGCGATACTGCTGTCGCAATTAGTGTAAAAGGCGTATCGGCGCATTCATCAGAGCCAGAGTCGGGTGTTAACGCAATTGCTTATTTAGCCGAAATATTTAAAGCTCTAGTGCTTGAAAATAATAGCGATGGGCAGTTAATTAACTTTGTAAATCAGCTGATTGGTTTAGATATTCATGGCAAACAGTTTGGCGATATTGCCTATAAACATGATTTTATGGGGCCAATGACAGTGGCACCTACTGTGATTGAACGAGAGGGAAATGCCCTAACGCTTAGTGTAAATGCGCGCCGTCCTATGGGCAAAGAAGAGTTGGTGTTAAAGCAGCAAATAGACAGTGCACTAGCAAAATGGCAAGCCACTAACAATGTAACACTAAATGATGTTAAAACTATTATTGGTACGCCTATGCTACTTGATGGCGCGCCGCATGCGCAAAAATTACTTGATATTTTTAAGCACTTTACGGGTGATCAACAAGCCGGCTTTATCTCTATTGGCGGCGGTACTAACGCTAAGTTATTTGATAATGCGGTATCGTTTGGCCCATCAATGCCAGGTAAGCGTTACACCGGACACTCTGAGCATGAGTTTATTACCCTTGAGCAGCTAAAGCTTAACTTGCGCATGTACACCGCGATGATGATAGAGCTAGGTAATATGTAACTAAACGCATGTAATATAGCGCCGCAAATAAATGCGGCGTTTTAATAATGTATTTACAATAGTTAGTTCAGCTCAGCCTTGAGTGATATTTCAGCATTCATTAGTTTAGAAATAGGGCAGCCTTTTTTGGTTTGATCGCATAAAGCTTGAAACTGCTCGTTTGCAATATCAGCAATTTTAGCATTAACTTCAAGCGCAATGTGGGTAACAGCAAAACCATCGTCTACTTCATCTAAGCTAACTACCGCTTTGGTATCAATGTTGTCGGCGGTAAACCCTGCTTCACCTAATGCTAGCGATAATGCCATACTAAAGCATGCACTGTGCGCCGCAGCTACTAATTCTTCAGGGTTTGAGCCGGGTTTATCTTCAAAGCGGGTATTAAATCCGTAGGGTTGATTATTAAGCGCGCCACTTTGCGTAGAAATACTCCCTTTACCTGTTTTAATATCACCAGACCATTTTGAGTTTGCAGATTTTTTAATTGTCATCATCTTCTCCTTATTGCATTGGCGGTAAGCTTTTCATACTAGGTGAGTGTTATTTGCAAAAATAATCACAAAATAGCTAAAAAGCGTTGTATTTATAAGGTTAGTGCAAGATGAGCGCCAGCTATTATTGCTTATTGCACTTACAGCGCTTTGAGCAGTAAATAACATTGTCCCCGTCGCGTTGCCATTTTTTACGCCACGTAAAATGTTTATTGCAAATGGGGCATGTTTTTTGAGGTAAGCTTTGCTTTTTATGAGCCATCGTTAGTGGTTTTATTTTTTACTTGGCTTGTTATTGGTGTAATTGCTACGTGCCTTCTAAGAATACTTCCTATGGCGCGTTTAACATCTGCTCGCTCGCGGTATTGCCATAAACGTTCGCGCGCTGCTTTTGAGGCTGCTGTTAAATCAAGCATGGGCTCGGGGTAATCTTCCCCTAGCTTAAAATCGTTAAATAGCGCTTCCATAGGAGTTTGCTCCCAAGGCTGGTGTAAATATTCAATAGGGAGTTTTTCAAGTTCGGGGCACCACTTTTTAATAAACGCGCCTGTTGGGTCTTGATCTTCCGACTGCTTTATTGGGTTGTAATGCCTAATGGTATTAATGCCAGTTACCGAGGCTTGCATTTGAATTTGCGGATAGTGAATTCAAATACGTAAATACTCAAAATAGGTTACTATTGGAAGATATTAGTTCTGTTATGATATTTATCTTTTTACTATAACCCACAATGAAAAAAGCAGATGGCAAAGACAATAAAGAATCGACTTGGGGGAACCCGAGCTAGACCAATACGCAAAGAAGCAAAGCCGATAGTAAAGTATTCACCGTATATAATTGTTGATTGCAAACAAGAAAAAGGTTTTAGCACAGTTAAAATATGGTTTGAAAGAAATAATGACACTCCGAAGCAATGCAAGCGAGAGTCCCTATTATTAATGAAAGGAAGTACTACAAAATTTTGGATGATTGAAAATCAAACAGATCCGCATAGAAATTTGCGAGAAATAACTGCAACATTATTTTCAAAATGGGCAGTATCTTCTGTATCAAGCAGGAAAAAATTAAATTCTACATATGATACCCTTTCAAAATTTATTACGTTTTGTATTCAACATTTTAATATTAGCAGTATCTCTGAAATTGATGAATTTAAAATAGTAGAATTTAAAAAGCAGCGATTAGCGAACACGGAAGCGAGTACTTTACGCTATATTTTTCCCTTTAATTTTCCAAGATCAATAAGTATTAGAAAAACAACTGATAAAAAAAGCTTCGGCGCCATTGTTGAAAATATCTTCGAGAGTAACACTTATGACGATTCAGTTTTAATGCAGTTATTGGGTTATGCGACCTATCAATTTAATTTTATAAAAGAACGTTGGGGTTGGCTTGTAAGTGTTGATGAACATGAATTAGAAGAAAGAGGTTATCTTATTTCGGCACAAGAATTTGAAAATCACAAAAAGCCGATTGAGAGTTCCGCGTTGTATAGAATAATTGAACTATACAAAACCCAAAAGAATGAGGCATTGATACTTTTACATCAAAATTTCTTGGTGTTCGCTAAGTCTATTAAATTCAATACTCCGTTTTCTAAGCAGAAATTGTACGCCAGAAACTATTTCTTTAGCCATATAATTAAAAAGCTAGATAGAAATGGAATTAATAAAGAGTTAAAAGACGATTTTGTGGCATATGTTTCGGCTCTCTACGAACGAGAGGATATGGAAGGTTATATTGAATTCAAAAGAACTTATTTGTTAACTTTCCCGTCCAATGAGGCCGCTATAATTCTATTGTTAATTTGTCAGACTGGTTCTAATAGACAACCGATTACATCTCTATTGCGACAGTATGATTTGTTGCACTGGAAAAATCGCACAGATATCAAGCTGGGTGTTGATACGAAAAAAATACTCAGTCAAACAGTATTAAGAGTAACTGGTAAAAAGACGAAGGGGGTAGTAACTAAAAGTATTGATTTACGAGTCCCCGTTAACTCTTTTATCTATGAGGTGTTAGATTTATGGGAATCTGTTTTCTCTGACAACAATTCGGAATATTTTATTGGCACGAATAATATTAGTTCAGACATATTTGCCTTCTGTAAGCGATTTCCAATTTATGACGAAAACATAAAACAATTAACATATATAGATTCTAGAAAAGTCAGGAAAGTATATGCAGCTACAAGTTTAGTGCAGTTACTTGATTCAACGTCGAACGCCGCCGATCTCGCCCGTAAGTTGAGAGACGCACTAAATCATAATAACTTTGATACTACTATGTGTAATTATATTTTAAAAACAGGTGTTGGTAACTTTGTGTACAGCAGTGCTGTTCTTGCTTTAACAAATAAAATGTTCGAAGAAGCCTTGGAGTTCAAGGGGAGTATTGGACACACGAATGATAAATCGTTAGAAAATGTTCCGGTATATCTTTGTGATTGCAAAGACCCTCTAAAACCAACACACGATATTCCTATTGCAGGAAAGTGTAAACTTTATGACCTCTGCTTAGGTTGTGAGCGTAGCGTTGTTTTTGCAGAGCATATCCCTAGGATATGTTTCAGAATACTACAATATGAAAATATGCCCTCTCCAACTAATGAAATAATAGCCGATAGAAAAGCAATAGCTATTGATTGTCTAGAAAAATTTCGTAACGACCACCCAGATGGAGATCTTATAGTAGACCAAGGTTTTCTGCTAGCAAGATCTGCAGAATCAAAAGACCAACCAATGTTACCCCCAATACTGTGAGGCGCAATATGTATAAAAATGAAACACAAGAAATTGTGATTGAAGCGCCTAACGAAAGTCGTTTTGATATAGGTAAAAAGCAATGGGAGATGTTATCTTTACTGATTGACAAATATGAAAAAATGGATATTTCATCAATAACGAGTTCTAAGTTTGAGGACAAAACATGGCTGATCCCAACAGAAGATTATTTTTCAAAGCCTTTTATCTTTGAATCTCTTTACAAGCACCAATCTGCGTTACCGCTAATAGTACTTTTAAAAATTTTTATAGTTTATTGTATGAAAGTTCTTGATTACAGCCACGGTACAGTCCGCGGAAAAGTTACTTATTTGATTACTTCATTTTGCCCTCAGTTACTTGGTTTACCAAATCCTATATTGAGTGCAGAGAAAAACGCGCCATGGGTATCATTGGCTGAGCTTGGTGTGCACGATTTGTATTTGATGATAACTAATAAATCAATAGACAAAGTAAGTGATAATTATACTAGTGCTTTGAGTACGCTAGAAAAAGCCCAAGAATTTGAAGATTTGCAGATCTTCTTGTCGGGATTTTTGACACCGTGGACACACGAGGGTGTCACATCAAAAACGTGGACAAATTCGTGCAATACTATTGAAAATAAAGTAGTAAGTAATAGAAAACCATATTCTTCATTTTCTGAAGAAACGATATCTGGAATTGTGAAGAGTGCATCCAAACTTTATCAAGGAATTAGCGTTTCACCAGAACACGGAATTGAGCTTTCTAACGAAGACAAGAGTTTACCGATAGTAGCGTTTCTAACCTTGATTAAAAGACTTAGGTTAAAATATTTAAAAGGACGGAATTATACTAACCTGAATACTTTCTTTACACGTGATGAATGCTTTCAAAAACTACTTTATAAAGAACAAAATTTCTTAGTGGAACTAAATCATAAACAAGAAGACTATTTGAGGGAAAGTGAGTTTGATTGGTACGATAAGTCAATTAATGCGGAATGGTTTACAGAGCTTTTTTCGATAGCCCAGAGCGGAGCGCTATGGGTGGTTTTATTGTCAACTGGACTAAGAAACGTTGATCTTAGAAATCTAAAGACTGATTGCTTAAAATATAGTAAACAATACAAAATATGGTTTCTCGAGTGTCAAATAAAGAAAACTAGGAATACTATTTACATTCCTATTGGTGAGCCATGTATTCAGGCGATAAAATTACTGAAGCTGCTTAATTATTCCAAGGATAGTAATTTTCTCGTGCAGAATAGACTATTCTCCTTTGCACATGGACCTCATAACAATAATGACAACCTATGTCGAGTCGGCAACACTATAAATAGACGACTAAGTGCTTTTGCAAAGCGATTTAATATCAAGCTTGAAACTATTAGTGAAGAAGATGAAGAAGGAACATGCCACTGCATTAGAGCAACGCTTGCTGGATATATTGGAACAAATAGCACGTTATCAATTTTGATTTTAAAGAAACTATTTGGACATAGTAATATGTTGATGGCTGACCAATACATAAGACACAACGTTCTGGTACAGAAACAGCGTAAAAAGATGTTAGAGAGTATGCATTCACAAATCTCACACGATATAGCTGTTTCGATAGCTAACAAAGAAATTGCTGGACCAAAGTCGACTGAATTATTGAAAGGAGCATCTCATTTAGAACAAAAGATCAAAGTTGAAAGCAAAAATTTATCGGAAGTGGACGTACACAAAAAATTAATTCAAGTACTCGCCGAAATAATATTATGTGACATCCAGAATGAACAGACGAATACTTTACTTACGCCAATGGCAGTCATCTGTATGCGAGCTACCAATCATTCCAAAGACAGCCCTTGTTCAATAAATACAAATAGGTTGGAAAGAGAAAAGTTGGGTGTAAGCAGAGCTATGTTCAGTGCTCTACCAAGATTGCCGAACCCATCTCAGTGTATCGGTATCGATTGTGCTGATGCTCTAGCTACAAAAATGCATTCATTGCCACTGCTTGAGCAGTTTGATTGGTATACCAATGTTTTAAGAAAATGTACTGATAAAAAACATAAAATGACAGAAGACGCTACTCATTTCATTGATACTTATTACCCAATCGTAATGTCAAATGACATGCTCAATGAAGCAGAGCTGTTCCGGAAAAAATATGGTTCTGCTCTGTTTGAACTGTATTCCGACAATCGACCAGCGGGCTATTTTGATGTCAAGTAATGAACTTTCTTTACTGTCTAAACAGACTATAGCTAAGCGTGATAGGCGGACTCATGATGAGCGGATAACAGATCTTGAAGCAGCTTTCGCTATATTGAAGACGAAGGCCATTTCTAGTGGCATTAAAACTGACGCTAGTGCTGCAAAAGTACTTAAAGATGCAAGAGTAAATCGAACCTACTTTTATGTGAAAGACAAATTAAAAGATAAGTCGGCATCTGCCAAATACCAAGTGGTCCGGATTGCTATTCAGAATTTTCAAGATAACTTTGATAGTTTTTGCAGCGATACGCTAGTCAACCAACTTCGAAATAAGCTTAGTCAAGCGGAAGAACAGCGAAACCAGATTGCTACCACAATGATTGAGCAGCAAAAACTGGTAGCTGAATATCAAAATCACAATTCTATACTTAAGAAGAAAGCTCGCATACAGAGTAATCAAATTGTTGATGTATTGCATTCTACGGGTGTAAATTTGAATTCAAAAGTAGGCATATTTGGCGATGTGCGAATTATTTCACCGGACACTTATCTATGGAAAAATGGAAAGTATATGTTTGATGACGAAATCATTAGGCTGGAAGCGTGGAAGCGTGCGACGAAAGAATTAACACAGGTTTTGCAACGTGCATTGCCAATGCGTATTTATATACTTATTGGAGCTCCATGCGCAGGGAAAACATTCTGGTCGAAAGATCATTCAAACTTTTATCCTGACTTACATTCTGTAATCATTGATGCTACCAACCTGACACTATTAAGCCGATTGAAGTGGATATCTCATATTAATAAATATAGAACCAAAGATACTCGAATTTGTGCAGTAGTTTTCGATACACCTAAATCAGTACTTCAAAGTCGCAATAATCGTCGGGAGCCAACAAAGCAGATGCGTAGCGCTCAAATTTTCAAAAAAGCGAACGAGTTAGAAATACCTAATTTATTACATGAAGACCTAGATGAAATGATTATAGTAAGGAGCTTAGATGAATAAAGTTAAGATAAAGCATTTACGCCAATTTAAGATAATTCTGGATCATTTGAATTTA
Source organism: Pseudoalteromonas sp. K222D (assembly GCF_017653575.1). Lineage (NCBI taxonomy): Bacteria > Pseudomonadati > Pseudomonadota > Gammaproteobacteria > Alteromonadales > Pseudoalteromonadaceae > Pseudoalteromonas > Pseudoalteromonas sp. K222D. The sequence continues at coordinate 1,793 of NZ_JAGGDL010000042.1, read as the reverse complement.
GAACTTTCTGAAATGCTATCGCGTTTGACTTTTAAACGTCTTGCAATAGTTTCCGGTTAAAACATGGGAGTAAATATATTACATTCGAAAGAACTTGAGTATCCCATTGTGTTTGATATTAAAACAAATATGCCAGATACGTTGATATTGCGTTATGCAATCTACAAACATCAATATCCAGGATTAATAGACTCTAAACTAACTCGCAAAAGCGGCAAAAAAACTGTCGTCGACGCCATACAACGGATCTGTTACTTAATTAATCGATTGTCAGAACAAACTCAAATTGATGGAACCATAGGAACACATTATCTTGCGGCTACATTTGAATGCAATATGGAGCCGTTGATTCAAGCAATGCATCATGAGGGCGCCTGGCGAGGCGAGAGTATTGAACAATACGTAAAAGCTTGGCGGCAGTTCTATCTTTTTCTTACATTGCAAGGCGTCGATCATGAAATGCTTATGCCAGATGTGAAAGAAGTTTCTATTTACGAAGACCAAGACAATAATTTTCTATCACACACGAGTTATCGCAGAGAACGGATAGGAGAACAAGAAACCGCTATAGACGCTAACTGGAAAGAGTATCAGGACGATTACAAAGACAGTATTCTTAGTATTGAGCAGTTTTGGTTACTTTACGCCGAAATGTTTAAAGTAGACGCGGTTTATGCGGTGATGGCGTATACAGAATTAGTTACGTGTCTTCGCGTTTCAGCACTTGTTGATTGTTTCCCACTTGGGCCAAATAAGCGTAATCCAAAATGGTTAAGCTATAAAGAGATGAAGCGTGATGAAATTACATCTCAAAAACTTCGATACCTTGCTAAAGGGGGTAAAACGAAAAGCCTACTCGTTCCAGTTGTTATGATGGAAGTATTCTACGATATATATGAAAAGCCTTTAACTGGCCCAGACTATTATCAACGCTTAAAGAGATATCAAGAGGTTTATTGCGAGACTAAACACGCTATTAACAGTAATTATAGTATAGATGATATGCCAACTTGGTTGCTTGAAAATGGTACACCTGTATCTGTAAGAAGTTACCAAAAAGTTATGCAAGAATGCGCTGAAAGGTTAAATATCAGAGCACACCCACACATGTTACGGCATACTGGGGTGACTCAAATGCTCTATCGATACATAAAAAACAATGGGTTATTAACTGGTTTCAACCATACAAACTTGATGTTAATTGCCGATGCACATATTATGCTTCAGGGACATCTCGGGCATGTTAGTGTTGAGACAACTAGGAGGTATATAAAAACTATAGAGCGTATTATCAAAGAATCTCAACTAGATATGTTGCTAAATAGTGCGTTATCAATATCTCTGAAACATCAAGAGATGCTTGATACAAACCCGCGGCTCGCGAAAGGCATGACTATTCTTGAAAGTGCTTTATTAAAGGCCGATATTCAACTTGACTATAATGAACCGGTCTGAGTAATAAGTATCAAATTATTTATCGAGCCTAAGAAAAAAGTCATATAGTTGTGTTATTTGCTATTAAAAGAGAAGGGATTTTGGATCATACTCGATGGCAGCTGCTAACTGGTATAGGGTGTCTAAGGTGTATTGGTAATCCCCCCATTTTTAATGGAGGCTGGCAGTAGAATTTCCGTTGTTTAATTTTTCCCATATAGCTCCTATCAATTTTAGCATTTAAGGCCAACCTCTCTTGCGAGAAACCTTTTGCTTTTCTCGTGCGTAATACCATGATGCCGATCGCTCAATACCATTCAAGCCGATCACTTTTTTGTCTGTCAGTAGACCTCAGTAAA
>NZ_JAGGDL010000041.1:0-28728 GCF_017653575.1 Pseudoalteromonas sp. K222D | reverse complement strand
CTACTGGCTAGACAAAAACGTGTACAAATTGAACGATACCATTCAAGCCGATCACTCAATACCATTTTGACCGAAAAGTGATCGGCATCGATGGTATTGAGTGATCTTGATGGATGGTATTAGGTGATCGGCTTAGATAGTATTAGGTGATCGCGATGCATGAGAATATGCACGCCTCTACATTTACCCGCTTACTGGCTGTTTTGTTAACTCTCGCGAGTGTTTTATTAGCTATGACTCTACTTTGGGCCAGTCAAACTTTACTAAAACTAGAGCAGCAAGACAGTGCATATAGACAGCTTAAAAATACGATTATGGTTGATCTAGCGAGCTATCTAAGTAATTACTTAGCACAAGGCGATAGCCAATACTTAACACAAGCCTCAAGTTTAATCTCGCAAGTAGAGCAAAAACAGTTAACGCTATTACCAGCAGCTCTTAAATCACAACTTACTGAGCAGTTAATTACTCTAAATAATGATATAAACGGTAAATATAGAGCCTTGGGTAAGCTCTCTGGTAACGAAACGGCTTTACTTGATAATGCGCTAAGGCAAATGGCTGGTTCGGCATCCTCGTTAATTAATTATGCGCGCTCAGCTTCGGATAATAGTAACAACACGCTTAGTTATTATAAATTGGCCAATGAGTATTATAGTGAAGTGATTAACTTATCATTATTTAGTTATCAACTGGTGCTAGATTATCAGCAGAGTGTAGAGCAGAGTTTGCAACAAAGCGTGAAAAATTTAAATGTATTAGCAGCAAAAATAGAGCAGCTACCAAACTTAGGTGTGATGGATAAAGTAGATGAGTATAGTTTATTTATTGACGAGCAAAGTGAAGATTTAGCTACTGATATTAAATCAGAATTAAGTAGTTGGCCAAATCGCTATCCTCGGGATTTAACCAGTACATTAACTCAGGCACAACAACGACAGACGGGGGCCGATGAATTGCGCACGCAGCTTAGTAATTTATCTAAAACAGTGATAAATGCAGAGCAAGCACTAAAAACACAACAAGATAATTTAAAGCAGCAAGTATTTTGGGTGTTTTGTGTTGCTATTAGTGGGTTAGTTATACTTGCTGGCGGTGTTTATATTGTTCAGCGTAATCTGGTACTTAATCCTCTTCGACGGTTGCGCGACGGATTTGCATTTTTAATTGAAACGAATGAGCTTAAAAATATTGTCAGTAATAACCCAAAAACTGAAGTTGGGGAAATAGCCCAATACTTTAATCAGCTAATTGAACGCCAGCGCATAGAAGCACAAGAGCGAGCGCAAATGCTAAAAGTAGTGAATGCTTTTATGTAGCAAATGAGTAAACACTTACAGACGATTGAGCAACAAACTACTACGAGTTATGGGCAAGTGGAACAAAATCAGTATTTACTAACCGATATTCAGCAGATTGGAGAGCAAGTTAATGATATTAATACACAAGTAGCTGATAACGCACAAAGTACCTTTAGTGCCATGGAACAAAGCTTAGGATTTGCGCAAAGTATGTTAAGTGCGAGTGCCGATACACAGGCACGGGTTGAACGCAGTATACAAAGCTTACAAGAGCTACTTAATGGTGTTGAAGGCGTAAGTAAAATTATAGAAGTAATACGTAATATTGCAGATCAAACCAACTTACTTGCGCTAAATGCAGCAATAGAATCAGCTAGGGCTGGTGAGCATGGTCGCGGCTTTGCAGTAGTGGCTGATGAAGTTAGGCAATTGGCACTGCAAACGCAAGGCTCGCTGAGCGAGATAAATGGGCAGCTCACCATACTGAGTGAAAACTCACGGCTAGTTGCTACGCAAATAACAGCATTAACCCAAGGTGCTCAATCGCAAACGCAAAATGCCCAAGAACTTAAGTTAAATTCGGAAGCGGTGGCAAGTAATGCAAAAAATGCTAATAAAGTAGCGTTTGAGGCGATGAAGCTTGCTAAGCAGCAAAGCAATTTATTAGATAACTTTAGTCAGTCAATGGCTGAAATGAAGGGGCAAGTAAGTGAGTCGAGCTCGTTGGTGGATGATATACGACATCAGCTACAACAACAAATTCATTCGATTAAAGGGGGCCTGGGGTTGTAATAAATTAGCTTTAGCGCTCATCTTATATCATGCTCTAAATTCTATGTGCTAAGCTGTATGCTGGTTTTATTTTATAAAATGAAGGATTTATAATGATTGTACAAGGTCAAACTATTCCCTCGGTTACGCTAAGCCAGTTAACCGACGATGGTATGCAAACACTGACTAACAGTGAATTATTTGCAGATAAAAAAGTTGTATTGTTTGCAGTCCCCGGTGCGTTTACACCTACCTGTTCAAATGCACACTTACCTGAGTTTATTACTCTGGCAGATAAAATAAAAGCAAAGGGCGTTGATGCAATTTATTGTGTATCGGTAAACGATGCGTTTGTTATGAAAGCATGGGGGGCATCACAAAATGCACAAGAAATAGCCATGCTGGCAGACGGCGATGCGAGCTTTACCAAAGCATTAGGCCTTGATATGAATACGGCAGGGTTTGGCGGTGTGCGTTCAAAGCGTTACGCAATGATCGTGGAAAATAGTGTAGTAACCGGTTTATTTGTAGAGCAAGAAAAAGAATTTGTGGTTAGTCGTGCTGCTGCTGTTTTAGAAAAGCTATAGAATAAATTAGCGATTTGAAAATACAAAAGCCGATGTTGATGCAACATCGGCTTTTTGCAATTATTGCTTATTAAGGCTGATATTGCCCGCTAATTGTTAAGCCCGAGAAGGTTTTATACGCGTTAACACTTAAGTGCCACGTACCCGCTTGTGGGCTTGAGAAAGTACAGGTTTCGGCATTACCATTTTTATATGGACGACAATCGTAACTCGATGTCGTGGGCTGACTGCCAAACTTAACAAACAAATCAGCATCGCCTGTGCCACCGCTTGTTGTTACTGTAAATGTAGCCATACCTGCTGGCACGTCTAGTGTGTAATGCTTCCATTGACCTGCATTAGCACTCACATCGCTTACAGTGCCACCACCAGCTTGAGGTGTGCCTGAGCCCCCGCCCGAAGCTGCTGTAATATTACCAGTTAAGCTGATCCCAGAATAGGCAGAATAACCTCGTAGCATCACATGATACGTACCTGATGTAGGGTTATCGATTGAGCACTCTTCGTTGTTACCACTTTTGTAAGGGCGGCAATCGTATGTAGAGGTTGTTGGCTTACTGCCAGAGCGCACGTATAAATCGGCATCACCAGTGCCTCCACTCATAGTGAAAGTGACATTAGTTGCGCCACTGGGCACTGTCATTGTATAAAATGTTTCAGAGTTAGTTGCGCCGCTTAAACCGGTTTGAGTTTCGCCATCAAGAAGTTCATTACCACTTGGTGGTGGTGCAGTGCCACCACTTGCAGCAGCTACGGCAGCTGCTGCATCAACAATACCGGTACCACAGCTAGTACATGTGGCTGGGAACGAGCGGGTGGTTGTTTTTAAAATATTTTCGATTTCATCGGGAGTAGCATTCGGCTTTGCTTGTTTTATCAGTGCCGCTACGCCAGCAACATGGGGGGCTGCCATTGATGTACCCTGCGAAAAACCGTAGCTATCACTAGAAGGGGTTGACGAACCGGCGTTATAAGTGGATAAAACACCTTCAGAATCGTTAGCAAAACTTTGCGCACCACCCGGTGCGGCAACATCAATATTACTACCGTAATTAGAGTAATAAGCACGACCGCCATTACGGCCAACCGAGGCTACATTTACCACGCCATTACAGTTGCCTGGGTTATAGTTTGCTGAGTTATCGTTATCGTTACCAGCAGCAATTACCACTACTGTGCCGTTATTACGTGCGGTGTTAATAGCACTTTGTGTTGTAGAGCTACATGAGCCACTACCCCCTAAGCTCATATTTATTACATCTGCAGGATTGGCATTTGCCGGTAGCCCAGATACATTGCCACCAGAAGCCCAAATAATACCATCAGCAATATCAGAGGTTAAACCACCGCACTTACCTAGTACACGTACAGGCACTACTTTGGCGCCGTAAGCAACCCCAGCAACACCCTCACCATTATTAGTAACTGCAGCAACAGTACCCGCTACATGTGTGCCGTGCCAGCTAGAGTTTTGTGCACCGTTAGTACCACATTCATTGGCAGCAACCGCATCGCCCGGATCGCGGGCATCGCTATCGCGACCATTGCCATCATTAGCCACCGATAAATTCGAGATCATATCGTAACCGGGTAAAATATTAGCGTTTAAATCAACATGAGGGCGATAGCCTGTATCGAGTACAGCAACAACAACACCGCTACCAGTGGCTGTATCCCACGCTGTAGGTAAGTTTAAGCCGCCAGCTTGTTCATAATAATGCCATTGGTCGTCAAATCGTGGATCATTAGGCGTTGCAAATGGTTGCAGCATTTGATCGACTTCAATGTATTCAACATTGCCAGATTCAAGCATTTCTTGCATAAATTGCTGTGCTTCTTGTGCATTTAGCTTTTTACTTGCACGCATTACATGGTGATTATTAAGTGCCATGGCACGAATATACTTCGCTTTTACTTTGCCTTTTTTAGAGGTGTAATTTTTAACAAAGCTCTGCGCTTTATTTTGCATATTCGATTGGCTTACATCTGTGTCTGTAGCTGCAAAGCTAGCTAAATCATTAGTGTTATTTTTATATTTAATAATGAATTGTGTTTCAAAACCAGTTTGATTTTGTAATTTAGCTGTTGTTTCTGCCATTGATGGTGCAATTGCTTGTGCAGGAGTTGCAATACTCGATGTTGCAGCAAATAGTGAGCTGATAGTAAAGGCTATTGCACACTTTTTAAATGATTTACCTGTTGTCATGATTATCCTTAGTTTTTATTTATTATTTCGTAGCACAAATCCACGAAGTGGGTACAAAGGTAAATGATCTGTTAAATTAATTGAAAGATTAATTACTTATTAGCTTCTTTCATTTGGTTATAACCTTGTTATTAGCGGGTTTGTAGTTACTTTATACTTTTTATATTTATAAATATAAGCATAAGTAACTAGTTTTAAATTTGAGTATTAATACTTTTATTTTTATTTGTTGTGCAATTGAAAATAATCAATTCGATGTCCAGCCGGTGCATAAATTTTGTTATAATCAAAAAAAATTAATGAGATAAATAAATGACCCAAGTAGATGTGATAGTAATAGGTGCGGGAGCAGCAGGCTTAATGTGTGCAGCGCAAGCAGGATATCGTGGCCGTAGTGTTACAGTACTTGATATGGGCAAAAAGCCAGGTCGAAAAATACTCATTAGCGGCGGTGGGCGCTGTAACTTCACCAACGAAAATGCCAGCCCTAGTAATTATTTGTGTGGCAACCCTCATTTTGTTAAATCATGTTTAAGTCGTTATACCCAACATGACTTTATTGAACTGGTAGATCGTCATGGTTTAGCCTATCACCACAAAACACTAGGTCAGCTTTTTTGTGATAATAACGCACAAGACATTGTTGATATTTTACTTACTGAGTGTGAGTGGGCGGGTGTATCTATAAAGTTGCGTAACGAAGTAATCAGCGTTTCAAAAACTAAAACTGGTTATAGCGTAGTAACCGAGCATGAAACATTTTATTGTGAGTCGTTAGTGATTGCTTCAGGTGGTTTAACTATGCCTAAGCTTGGCGCAACACCCATTGGCTATAAAATTGCTGAGCAGTTTGGCTTAAAAGTATTACCGACCATGGCGGCACTTGTACCATTTACTTTGCATCAGCACGATAAAGAACGTTTTGAAGCGCTTTCAGGTATAAGTATTTTATGCGATGTTACTAGTGAAGATGGCACTGCATTTAAAGAAAATATTTTATTTACCCATAGAGGGTTATCGGGCCCTGCTATATTACAAATAAGCTCATTTTGGCGAGCCGGACAGGCGGTAACTATTAATTTATTACCCGAAACAGATTTAAGACAACAGCTAGCCAATTGGCGTGAAACGCAATCCCAAAAGTCGTTAAAAAATAGCTTAGCCACTATTTTACCTAAACGTTTTATTGAAGTTCTTCATGAGGGGAAAGCAATTCCTGATTGTAATATTAACCAGCTAACACATAGCCAAATTGACGAGTTAGTTAACTATATACATGCATGGCAAATTAAACCAAATGGCACAGAAGGTTACAGAACAGCGGAAGTAACGTTAGGTGGTGTAGATACCGATGAACTTAGCTCAAAAACCTTCGAAGCAAAAAAAGTACAAGGCTTATATTTTATTGGCGAAGTAACCGATGTAACCGGTTGGCTAGGGGGCTATAATTTTCAGTATGCGTGGAGCTGCGGTTTTGCTGCTGGGCAGTATGCTTAATATTTTAGGAACAATAAGTTAGCAGTTACAAGGTTAATTTAGTTTATTGGGTTTAACCGCTGATACTTTAGAGCTAACTTTTAAATAGCAGCGGATTTACTTAATGTGTTTTCATAGCGAGTTTTGGTTAAGTTGTCGCTAGCAACACAGACCTGATCTCGCCCTTGTAATTTTGCTTTATAAAGCGCTTTATCGGCGCGCTCTAAAAGATGCAAAGCAGTGTCGTCAACATGCGCTTTAGCTATACCAATACTGATAGTTAACGCTCTATTATCGATTAAATGAGTGGCAATAAACGCTCTGAGCTCTTCAGCTTCGTTAATTGCGTTATCTAGGCTGCTATCTCGAAGAATAATAGTAAACTCTTCTCCGCCCCAGCGTGCAATTAATGCACTATTTGTAAGCTTGTTTTGTAAAATATTGGCAAATTCACTAAGCACGTTATCACCCGCTAAATGGCCATAAGTATCGTTTACTTTTTTAAAGTGATCTATGTCGCAAATCATCACTATATTTGATTTTCGCTCATTATTGTTTTCACTCAGTAATTGCGACAATTCAAAATCAAATTTTTGCCTGTTATATAACCCGGTGAGCTTATCGGTTTCGGCTAGCAGTTTTATTTCGGCATTGCGCTTAGAAAGATGAGAGTAAGCCGAAAAACGCGTTTTTTCATAAAACCTAAATAATAAAACATGCGCAATAGACACTTCAATAAAATTAAATAATGCAGATAAACCTATGGTAATTGATAGTTGTTGCTGTAAGTAAACTAGATAGGCACAAATACCAAAAGCAATGCTACTTAATATACTTCCCCAATTACGCCCAACTAAAAAAAAGGTAAAAGGCGGAATAAGTGTTGCCCAAAATAATGAATGAGCATGACCCTTTGCCGATACTATAAAGAGCATAATTAAGCTAACTATCATTAATGCAACAACCCAAGCAGCTTTACTAACCTGGGCTGTTTTATTAAACCATATACAAATACTTAATGACGCTATAAGTCCTAAGGCATCAATAAGTGCAATATCGTAACTCGAAAAATAAAAAACATTTAGTAAGGTTAAAATTAAAAAGTAGCAGCAGCAGATTAATAAAGAATGTGCAATTAAGCGTGTTCGCCAGTAATCCTTATGATCTCTAGGGTATTGCGGAAATTCTTTATACCAAAAATGTAGCATCAAATAACGACTTAATAATTATTAGTTAATTCAGTATTGTCTATTTATTATAAAGTGGGTAGTAATAAATTATAAAACCCCGATAGACTTAAATCTATCGGGGTTTTTATCATTTATTTTTACTCTTGTATAAATGCTTCGCCTTCTTTCATCCACTTTGCGGCGGGTTTGCCTTTTAAGTAATGATCAAAGTACTGCATCATACGAATTGAAAAATCGACTTGATTAGGAAACTTTTTCAAGTGATGAGGTTCGCCTTCATACTGTAAAAAAGTGGCATCTTTACCCGCACGGCGCAGGGCTAAGTAATACTGTACCCCTTCGTGCCAAGGTACAGCGTCGTCTTTATCGCCAAACATAATTAAAATAGGAGTGTTTACTTTATCGGCAAAAAATACCGGTGAGTTTTCTATGTATAATTCTGGCGCTTCAAAAAGGTTTTTACCAATGCGGCTTTGTCCTGTTTCGTACTGAAACTGACGCGCTAAGCCCGATTTTAAACGAATGCCACTATAGGCGCTGGTCATGTTAGACACGGGAGCACCCGATACAACCGCTTTAAACATATCGGTTTGAGTGATCATAAAGGCACTTTGGTAGCCTGCCCACGAATGACCTTGTAAACCAATTTTATTTTTATCAGCTATGCCTAAATCAATGAGCTTTTGCGTGGCGTTGATCATGGTTTGCGTTGATGATTTACCTGGGTGGCCTATTTCAAAACGAATGTCGGGTAAAAATACCGCGTAACCGTTTGAGGTAAACATAGGAAAATTAGGGCGGTGGTTTAATTCCATTTTAGGAAAGTCGTACATGCGTTGGCTCATATAACGGTAAAAATACACCATTACTGGTACTTTTTCGCCTTTTTTGTAACCCGCAGGTTTAATTAGTACGCCTTGTAAGTCTTCGCCATCAAAGCCTTTGTAGCTTATGAGTTCTGGTTTTTCGCCCCAGGCAAAGTTACTTATTTGTGGGTTAAGTGTAGTCACTTGTTGCGGAGCACTGAAACTAAAGTCAGTTTGATAAAAGTCTGGAAACTGATGATACGCTTGCTCAGTAAATAGGTATTTATCGGCATTTTTTGCTTTTTTAACTAAATCAAAACGTTTATTACCACTGAGCACTTTAGTTACTGTGTTGGTGGTTAAATCAAGCTTGGCTATTTCACTTTGCTTAGTTTGTAAGTTAATAGCCGATATAAGCAATGTTTCGTCTTTTTTAAAGCCAACTTGGCTTTTATCAAGTTTAATAACGCGATATTGAGTATTGGTTTGTTTACCATTAGTTAAACGTTTTGCCTGCTGGCTATTTACATCAAACGCCCAAATATCGTACTTACTGTAAGCAAGTAGTTGGCTGCTATCTTGATTCCAACCGGCAAAACCATAACCTGGTTGGGCTGAAGGGTAGTCGTGCTTGTCATCAGCAAAAGTAGCTTGAATTGCACGTGTAAGCGTAGTGACTTTATTATTTTTTAAATCTTTTAGCTGTATATGGTTATCACTAAAGTAGGCGGCAAACTCGCCATTAGGTGCCAAACTTGGTTTAAACGGGTAGTTACTAACAATGGGAGTGTGTTTACCTGTATTAATATTTACAGCAAAGTAGTCAGCAAAAAAGCCGCCATACATTATTTTCTCAAGGTATGGGGTATCAGTATAACCAAGCAGTGATGTATCGCGCTGCGGATTAAGCGCAACCTCTGGCATGCTCACAGTACTTAGCTGGATAACTTTTTGCGAATTTATGTGGTACACCGCGCTGTAATGGCGGTTTTTGTTTTTTTCGTTCCACTGCTGCTGTTCACGCGGTTTTATTTGCGCGTCGTTGTTATGCCATACTTTTAAGCCTTTATGCTCTCGTATAGTGTCAAAGTCGTATAGTGAGGCTTCGTCGCTATACTCTTTAGCTTTTACTTTAGCGGCTAGTTTAGGGCGATTTTCAAAATATAAACGCTCGCCATTTTCAGACCATATTAACGCGGCGGTTTTACCTATTCCCCAATCTTTGTTGGGGGAGTTAATCGTTGTTAGCTGCTCATTTTGCCAAAGTTGTAAGCTGTAGTTACGACGGCGCATGTCGTCGTTAACATAGTTACCTAACGTAAATGCTACGCTTGCCTCAGTTGGGTGCCAGGCTATTTTATTGGCCACAACACCAGGCTCATCTATGAGTATGCTGCTTACAAAGTCATTTAAATTAAGCAGTGCTATTTGATTGTTGTTACCATCGCTGTAACTCTGGCTAACTAATAGTTGCTGGTTAGTTGCGCTAATACTGTAGTTAAATACATCTGCAATTGTGTGGCTGCGTTTATTGCTTAAATTTACAATAACCAGCGGATAGGTTTTATCATCTTTGTCTGGTGTGATGGCGCTATCGTTTTTATTAGCATGAGTGCTGGTACTTTCATCCTCGGCTTTTTCATCCTCGGCTTTTTCATCATCGCCTTTAGCTGCTTTTTGATCTAAGCGATAGGCAAGCCAAGTTCCATCGTTTGATAACTTATAGTCTTTCACATTACTAAAACTTTGTTGCTCGCCTGTTTGGGTATTTACTAGTACCAGGTTGTTTTTTAGAGCATCTTTTTTATTCGTGGTTTCTTGTTCTAGTAGCGTGGGTACTTGGGTAAATGCGACCCAGTTAGCAGCTTTATTAATAACAGGCTTAGTACCACGCGGTACTTCTGCAATTAAGCTATTACCGCTTAATAAGTATACTTGGCCAGTGGCATCACCACGATACGGGGTTGCACTGAGCGATAAAATACGGCCATCTTCAGAAAGTTGTGTTGCTTTGGCTGATTTAAAATCAAACACATCGTTAAATTGTAGCGACTCTTTAGCGTAAACTGTGGTGCTAGCTACGCTGACAATAAGCGCAGAGCTTAAAAGGGTGAGCTTTGTTTTCATTATAGGTTCTCGTTTTTTAGCGTTATTTTATTGTAACGAGTTTTGTCTATAATTCGAGTATATACGACAAGTGGTAGTAAAGCAGAGTTGAAAGGCTGAAGGTGAAAATTTAAAAACCTTGCAAGCGTGGCTCACAAGGTTAAGTGTGTTGAATTTGGAATTTATAACCAAATTTTTTGTAGTTCCGGCCATTGTTTTTCAAATTGTGCGCTTGGCTTAGTACTAAAATTACTGCGTACAAACTGATTCATTTTACCTTCAACATAGGCAAGTAAAAAGTTGGCTAGGGTTAGCTCGTCACTTTGAAAGTTTTTACCTTCACGCAGCTTTCTCTCGCGCAGCACTTGTTTAAATTGGGTCTCAAGTTTTTCAAAGAAACTTTGCACTCGTTCACGTAACCGCTCTTGCTCACCTTGCAATGCGTCGCCGGTTAAAATACGGGTAATACCAGGGTTCTTTTCAGCAAACGTTAGCAGTAAATGTAAAATATTATAAACGCGGGCTTGGCTTTCTTTTTCGTTTTCTAAAATAAGATTTATACGAGATAAAAGCGTGTCTTCAATAAATTCTATTAAGCCCTCAAACATACGTGCTTTACTAGGAAAATGACGATACAACGCTGCTTCCGATACACCAACCTCAGCGGCTAGCTTTGCTGTGGTAATACGCTGGCCGGGACTGGTTTCTAACATTTGTGCAAGTGCTTGCAGTATTTGCTCTTTGCGATTACTTCTTTTTGTCGCAGGCATGAACATTCCTTTTTTATTAGTTATCTTTTAGCAGGAGCTAGTCATTTTGATTCAAATGTTTAAGGCGCGTTTATATTTAGAATTAAACAAATTTAAACTCTTAAAAGTAAACGCGTGTTTAGCATGTTAATGTTTTATTCAGTTTGTTTCCAGCTCTTTTATATTCTCTGAGCGAGCTGTTGGATCACTGTTAGCGCAATTGCTGTTTTGCTATTTGTTGGTAATTCAAGCTGTTCATTATGCCAGTACAGGGTTAGCGCATTATTGTCAGCGTTAAACCCAAGATCACTTTGTGATACATCGTTAGCGCAAATCATATCCAGGTTTTTATTTTTTAGTTTACCTTTTGCGTAGTTTGCTACATTTTGTGTTTCTGCGGCAAAACCAACAGTGTAAGGGCGGTTTTGCTGTAAATTAGCTACGTGTGCAATTACATCCGGGTTTTTAACCAAAGTAAGAGTAAGCTCGTCGCCTTGCTTTTTCATTTTTTGTGCTGCAACGGTTGCTGCGCGGTAGTCGGCAACAGCGGCGCAGCCAATAAACGCATCTGAGCGCGGTGCGTAGTTGAGTGATTCGTTTAATAGCTGCTCGGCGCTTTCTATGTTGATCAAATTTACGCCAGCAGGGGCTTTTATAGTCACCGGGCCTGAAATTAAATTAACTTTAGCGCCAAGTAATAAAGCGGCCTCAGCAAGTGCGTAGCCCATTTTACCTGAGCTGTGATTAGATATAAAACGTACCGGGTCAATGGCTTCTCGGGTCGGGCCTGCGGTTATGGTAATGGTTTTACCTGCAAGTAACTGAGGTTGCTCTTTTGCAATACATAAAGCAACTAGCTCATGAGGCTCTAGCATGCGCCCAGCGCCTACATCGCCACAAGCTTGCTCACCCTTTCCTGGGCCCCAAATAAGCACGTTACGTGCCTTAAGTGTGGCTAAATTAGCTTGTGTAGCAGGGTGAGCATACATTTGCTGATTCATAGCCGGTGCGATAGCGACTTTAGCCGGAGTTGCAAGTAATAAGGTAGTGAGTAAGTCATCGGCAATGCCCGCCGCCATTTTAGCAATAATGTTGCTGGTGGCTGGGGCAACTAAAATTAAATCGGCCCACTTGGCAAACTCAATATGGCCCATAGCAGCTTCTGCTGAAGGGTCGAGTAAGGAGTCTGCAACCATTTCACCGCTCACAGCTTGCATAGTTAAGGGGGTTATAAAATGTTTTGCTGATTCAGTCATAACTACTTTAACACTACAACCATGCTCTTTTAAGCGTCTAACCAGTTCTGCGCATTTATAGGCCGCTATACCGCCGCTAATTCCCAGCACTATTTTTTTATTAGTTAAATTAATCATGGTTGTCCATCAGCCTTATTTAATATTAGGGCTAAAATAACAAATCTTGACCCGTACAGCTAAGCTTTTAAGATGAAAATAACAGGCTAATTTTCAAATTTGCATTACAGTTAATATATAAGCCGATTTATCAAGGATGAATAATGCAACTAACCTCACTTCCTAATTCGCAGCGTCCCCGCGAAAAGCTAATCGAAAAAGGCGCAAAAGCACTCAGTGATGCTGAATTGCTTGCCATATTTTTACGCACCGGTTTGCCGGGTATGAATGTGATTGAGCTTGCCCAACATTTACTTAATGAAAACAAAACGCTACACAATTTATTTAATGCCAGTATGGAAGAGTTTTGTGCGCAAAAAGGGTTAGGTACAGCCAAATATGTGCAGTTGCAAGCGGTGCTTGAGCTCAGCCAGCGTTATATGCAGGAGCGTTGCCAGCGCGATGCTATATTTAACTCGCCAAACGCTGTATATGATTATTTAACCTTGCAAATGCGTGGTTTGCAGCAGGAGGTATTTATGGTGCTGTATCTTGATAGTCAAAATCGCTTAATTAAAGATGAAATACTTTTTTATGGCACCATTAATTCTGCCAGTGTATATCCACGAGAAGTGGTAAAAGCGGCACTTAAAAATAATGCAGCAGCGGTTATTTTTGCGCATAATCACCCAAGCGGGATTGCCGAACCGAGTCAGGCCGACAAACTTATTACTAATAAATTGCAACAAGCACTGCAATTGGTAGATATAAATGTGCTGGATCATATTATTGTTGGAGGAGAAACCTGTGTTTCTTTTGCTGAACGAGGTCTTATTTAGCTTTACTTTTACAGAAGAGTACTAAAAACGAGCAGTTTAGTGTGTTTTGGCAAATTAGTTTAATTTAAATGCAGTTTTTACTTTCCCTATGGGCTTTCGATCTTTATAATTAGCCGCTATCAAATTTGCACATGAGCTGATTGGATGAGATCAGTTATTTGATCTTCGCCTGTAAAAGCTGTATAAAGAGCGCCCTTCGATTTATCTCTAGGGCACAACTACATGGCCTTAGGGAAAATTAAGCTCGAGCTAAGTTATTGGAGATATATAGACATGGCTAAAGTATGTCAAGTTACAGGTAAGCGTCCTGCGGTTGGTAATCACCGTTCACACGCGAGAAACGCGACTAAACGTCGTTTCCTACCTAACCTACAAACACACCGTTTTTGGGTTGAAAGTGAAAAACGTTTTGTAACATTACGCACTACTACTAAAGGTATGCGTATTATCGATAAAAAAGGCATCGACACGGTTCTTACAGAAATCCGTGCTCGCGGCGTAAAAGTTTAAGGATCTGAATCATGCGCGATAAAATCCGTTTAGTTTCAACTGCCGGTACTGGTTTTTTCTACACTACCGACAAGAACAAACGTAACATGCCTGAGAAGATGGAAATCAAAAAGTTTGATCCAAAGATTCGTAAACATGTTCTTTTTAAAGAAGCTAAAATTAAGTAATTTTAGTTTTCTATTAGAATGTAAAAACCCAGCTTATGCTGGGTTTTTTGTTTTTGATTTACGTAAAATAATAGCTTAATTGTTTAATATTGCCCTTAGCTTTAGCTTAGAGCTTGCTTCTAATAGCTGTAATATATCAGTGCTTACCCCTCAATTAAAACCTACTCGTTTGATTATCAGCGTATTAAATCACTTTTTCTAAGTGAGTACTTATTTACTGTGGGGCTATTTTACATAAAGGTTTGCATAGGAGTATAATGCTGCGCTCATTTAGTTTATGGTTGTCTTATCTTCAACTCAGGCTGTAGGAATTGCCATGGAAAGTTGGTATTTAGTTGTATGTAAACCTCGCCAAGAAGAGCGTGCGCAGGTTAATTTAAAAAACCAAGGAATAGCGTCATTTTTTCCAAAGTTAACTACTGAAAAGTTAGTTAAAGGACGCCGCACTGTTAAGCAGTCTGCTTTATTTCCTGGTTATGTATTTGTGTGTTTAGAAGCTGAGAATGGTAACTTTTTTGCGGTAAAAAATACCCGCGGAGTAAGTGGCTTTGTAACTTATGGTGCTGCATATCAGCGTGTGCCCGTTGAGTTAATTAATCAGCTTAAAGCAGAGCGTTCGCACTCACATGAATCGCAAGTTCCTAAAAACGGTGACTTGGTGAGTGTAAACAATGAGTCATTTAAAAATATTGACGCTATTTATAAAGAGCCTGATGGCGATATGCGCAGTATTTTGTTCATTAATTTGCTTAACAAACAAATAGAAATTAGCGTGAGTAATCAAGCAATAAGCAAAATCTAATAGAAAAAGGGGAAGTAATAAATTACTTCCCCTTTTTATAAATGTTTATAGCAGTAATTAAACCTTAAAGTTCTCTACTGATAACCTAAGTTCTTCTGCTAGTTTTGCTACTTCTGAACTTGATATGGTCGTTTGTATTGCGCCCTCAGCGGTTTGCTCGGCTATAGCAACAATGGACTCTAAGCGCTCACTTATTTCTTGTGATACTTGTTGTTGCTCTTGCGCTGCCGTTGATATTTCTTCACTCACGTTATGCGCTTGCGATACGGCTAAAGTAATCGAGTCGAGAGCGCTGCTTGCTAAATCGCTTTGCTTAACACACGACACGGCTTGTTGTTTACCTTTTTCCATAGCCGATACAGCGGCTTCTGCACCGCTTTGTAGTGACTCAATCATAGATTGAATCTCTTGGGTTGATTCTTGTGTTTTACTTGCCAGAGAGCGTACTTCATCTGCTACTACAGCAAAGCCTCGCCCATACTCACCTGCACGCGCTGCTTCAATCGCGGCATTTAATGCCAATAAGTTTGTTTGATCAGCAATACCGCGAATCACATCTAATATACTGCCAATCGATGCGCTGTCTTTGTGGAGCTTATTAATAACATTCGACGCTTCATCAACTTCGTAAGCTAGTTGCTCGATAGTGGCTTTATTTTGATTTGAAATGTCTTTAACGCGCTCGGCTTCTTTATCGGCATTTTTAATCTCATGTAACGCCTGTTGAGCGCTATTACTTACCGTTTGTGATGTACTACTCATTTCTGTTGTTGCTGTAGCTGCCTGTTCAACTTGTGCTTGCTGATTACGAATTGCTTTACTTGATTCGCCAGTAATTGTTGAGGTTTGCTCTGATGCAGCTGCAAGCTGAGTTGAGCGTGAAATAATGCCTTTAATTAAACTGCGAAGGCTATCAATTAAGGTGTTACAGCTTTTAGATAGCTCACCAAACTCATCTTTGGCACTGTCATCTAAGCGCTGTGTCATATCGCCACTTGCTACAATATCTAAAATGCGGTTAACTTCAGCCAGTGGTTTAGTAATACGATTAACTGTAACGACTGCCACGATAATTGCAATTATGGTGGCTATTATCATGCCTATCCAAGTCCACAAGTTTGCAGAATCTACGTCGCTGCGCACCCCTTTTTGCAATGAAAAAGCAACATCGCTGGCTTGTTTTACAAGTACGTCAATTTGATTTAGCGCTGTTTTAGTTGCTTGCTCAGACTCTGCAAGTTCACGTTCAGTAAGGCTAATTGCATCGATTAAGCGTTTTTTATTCGCAGCAAGGCTATTGTTACCTACAATGTTGCTCTCTAGCGTGTCTACGTATTCTTTTAGACTATTGTATAAACCACTATGGCTTTGCTCTATGGCTGGTTTAATTAGCGCTATGGTGCGGGTCACTTCTTCGAAGTAGTATACTTGTTCATTTTTTACAATATCTAAGGTATTAAGCGTTTTAACCGTTAGCATGTCGGTACTGTTGCTTACTACAGACATAAAATTGTTTTCAAGATTATTAGCAGCCTGGTAAGCGCGTGGGTTACTTTGCTCTAAGCCGTTTATATCAATAATATCGAGTACAATTGAGTTTGCATCTTCGGCGGCAAGCTCTATGCTTTCTAGTTGCGCTTTTAACATTTTATTCAGTGCTAGCTGTTTAGCTTTGTCGGCAAGTAAGCCCTCTACCGTGCTTAAAAAACTTAAATAGGTTGTTTCAACTTGTTGGCTACTTTTACTCAATAGTGGATCGTTTTTAACCACTTCTTGTAATTCACTATGCAGCGTATTGAATAACTGCTTTTGTTCGAGCACTTGGTTTTTTATTGGTTCTAGTTGCTCTGCAGAAGAGGTATAAAAACTAGCTTGAGCAGCTTTGCTCATTAAAATAAACTCGGCTTGTAATTCAGCGCTTTTATTTAAAGCGGGCAGCGACAACTGATTTACTTTTTGGGTGGAGCGATCAATATTTGCTATTTTTATTAAAGAGTTACCGCCAATTATTAAAAGCAGTAGAGTGATGAAAATAAATCCACCCCAAATACGCTGGCTCACTGTTAAATTCATACGGATTTCCATTCTAAAGTATATCAGTTAAAACTTATCGGCTTGTATTGCAATAAGTTAAGTAATTAAAGTTAATTTTAATTGTTTAATCTGTGTTGATTATTTTTAATTAAGCAATGGCCATGCGTAGCTCTAATTATAGGAGTGCTATTTTTGCTACTAAATATAATGCCAACTTAATGTGAACAGGTTGTAGTTACAAAGTTTCAACATGCGACATTAAACTTAACAGATGTATTACTTTATTTCAGTTTATTTAGACGAAAGTTGTGATTTTTCTACAGTTTTTTGTTTGCTTTTTAATTCTATTAAGGTCATGGCGCCTCCCCAAACACATCCGGTGTCTAAGGCTAATAAATGATTATGAGGTGTTTTACCATTTAATGCTGCCCAGTGGCCAAAAATAAGCGTTTGTTTAGCCGTTGTTATTGCTGGATGCATAAACCAAGGGGTTAAGTTATTGCCACTTGTTACTTCCCCTTTTGCACTTAAGTCGAGTTGGTTATCGGCAGTTAAAAATCGCATACGGGTAAAGTAGTTAACTATGTATCTAAACTTTTCATAGTTATTAAGTTCATTAGGGTTATTAATGGGGTGAGGTTGGTACATGTTTGCAAAAAAGTCATGCGCTTTAGGCGAGCTGTAACAATGCTGAGCAAACTGAGCATGTTGTAAGGCTTGTGCTATCGACCAGTCAGGGTTGAGCCCAGCATGGGATATAAAGCTATTGTACTGCTTAAGGTAAAGTGCCAAAGGCTGAGTTTGTAAAAATGCAATATAGTGGGGGAGTTTAGTGCTATTGAATACAGCTGCTAATTTATCATTAGGGTTGGGTGGTTTATTAAGTAGATAGCAGGCAATCAGGTGTAAGTCATGATTGCCTAGCGTAACTGTAATGCTATTTTGGTGTTTGTATAAGTACTCTAAACAGGCTAGTGAGTCAGGGCCTCGAGCGACTATATCGCCCACCAAGTAGAGATGATCTTTACTTGGATTAAAGTTAACGCGTTGGAGTAACGCGTTAAACTCGTTAAAGCAGCCTTGCAAATCACCTATTGCGTAGTCAGCCATGCTTATAGTGTACTAGTGCAGTATGTTAGGGCAGGCTAAACGAAACACGTTAATAGGCGCTTTAAACTCAGTGCCAAACTCGTTACGTAACGTATAATGCCCTTGCATAGTACCTACAGGGGTATCTAGTATTGCCCCACTGGTATATTTATAACTTTCGCCGGGTGCTATAACCGGGTTTTCGCCGACCACACCTTCGCCTTGTACTTCAATTTCTTTGCCATTTGCATCGGTAATTAACCAATAACGGCTCAGTAATTTAGCGCTACACAAACTGTGGTTTTTAATGGTTACAGAATAAGCAAATACAAACTTTTCGAGTTCAGGTTGCGACTGCTCTTCTACATAAAATGTTTCAACAGATACCTTTACAGGCGATCCAATATTACTGCTTGTTGTCATAAATCCAATTTGCTATGTCAATAAATTGTTGTAACGATAAGCGCTCAGCACGCAAAGTAACATCTATGCCAATGCTGGTTAGCTCATCTGCAGTTAGTAAGTTGCTTAAACTATTGCGTAGTGTTTTACGACGCTGGTTAAAGGCTTCTAGGCAAACGTTATTTAAAATTTTCACGCTTTTTGCAGTGCGTTGTTCAGGCTTTTTAGGGATTAAGCGAATAACCGCCGAATCAACTTTAGGCGCAGGTTTAAAGCACTCAGGCGGTACTTCTATAACCGGCATTGCATTACAGTAGTACTGAGTCATTACGCTTAAACGACCAAAGGTTTTGCTCCCCGGGCCTGCAACCATGCGTTTTACTACTTCTTTTTGCAGCATAAAGTGCATGTGCTCAATATTGTCTGCAAATTCAAAAAGATGAAATAATAACGGAGTCGAAATGTTATACGGTAAGTTACCAAACACTTTTAGTTTTTTGTCATCTCTCACCAAGCTTGCAAAATCAAAGGTCATTGCATCGCCTTGGTTTACGGTTAATTTAGGTCCCAAAAATGGGTGTTCAATTAAACGCTGTGCCAAATCTTTATCTAATTCTACAACCGTTAAATGGCCGCTTAATTCGGCTACCGGTTCAGTAATTGCGCCAAGGCCTGGACCAATCTCTACTAGGTTATCTTCTGGTTTAGGATCGATTGCGCTCACTATTTTACCGATGATCATGTCATCAAATAAAAAGTTTTGTCCAAAACGTTTACGGGCGCGGTGTCCTAAATGTACTTTATCGGTCATTGATTTTGTGCTTTTTCTTGGGCGAGCTTAATTGCTTCGCGGATCGCTAATTCAAAACTGCCAACATCAGCAGTACCTTTGCCTGCCAAATCCAGAGCAGTACCATGATCTACTGAGGTGCGAATAAATGGTAAACCTAAGGTAATATTTACCGAGTTACCAAATCCCTTGTATTTTAGCACAGGTAGCCCCTGATCGTGATACATAGCTAATACGGCATCGGCTTCATTTAGGTATTTATCTTGAAATAAAGTGTCGGCAGGGAGTGGACCAATCAGGTTCATACCTTGGTTGTTAAGTATTTCAAGTGTTGGAATAATGGTATCTATTTCTTCACGGCCTAAATGGCCATCTTCACCAGCATGAGGATTTAAACCACAGACTAAAATACGCGGCTTTTCTATACCAAACTTAGTTTGTAAGTCGTGGTTTAAAATACTCGCTACTTTGATTAGCCGATCCTCTGTAATAGCACGCGATACATAGGCAAGTGGAATATGCGTCGTTACCAGCGCTACTCTTAGGCCTTGCGTAGCAAGCATCATTACTACATCTGCGGTATTCGACTGTTGTGCAAAATACTCGGTGTGGCCACTAAACGAAATACCGGCTTTATTAATAATACCTTTATGTACTGGGCCGGTAACAACTGCTGCAAAAGTGCCATCCATGTTTTTTTCACTGGCAATACGCAAAGTGTCCAATACGTATTGCCCATTAGCATCGTTAAGCACACCTAGCTCTACAGGCTCGGCTACATCTACTTGATGTAGGTAAAGGCTTCCTGCTGGTGCAGGCGTTGCTGCAGCGTGCTGATCAAACTCTATTAGCTTTATACTTAAGCCTAAATGTTTTGCACGTTGCTTAAGCATATTCGCGTCGGCAATGGCAACAAGCTGTGCGTCCCAAGTTTGTTGGGCAAGTTTTAACAGTAAATCTGGACCAATGCCCGCAGGCTCACCAGGGGTAATTGCGATACGTAATGTCATAGTTATTCGTCTATTGGGAAAATTTCAACATGGGCTTGTTCGCGCATTTCTTGCTGCCAGTTAAAGCTTTCTTCTTTAAATTTACGATTAAATAGCATGCCATGGGCGCGGTTGCGTTTAGCTTGCTCGGTTTTATCAGCTACACGGGTATCGAGTAACTGCACAATATGCCAACCGAATTGGCTTCTAAATGGTTCGCTAATTTCATTTTGCTTAAGTGATAATAAAGTATCTCTAAAGGCAGGAACATAGCTAGTTGGATCAGCCCAATCGTACTCACCACCTTTAAGGGCTGAGCCTGGATCTTCTGAGTATTCTTTAGCAAGTTTTGCAAAGTCGGCTTTATCAGCGCGTAAGTCTTTTACAAAACCGGCAAGCATACTACGTGCTTTTTCTTCACTTAAAATAATAGATGGTTTTATTAAAATATGACGTGAGCGAGTTTCAGTTGTTTCTACAACTTGACGACCACGAACATCTTGGACTTTTATAATATGAAAACCAGCACCAGAGCGCAGCGGACCAATAATAGCGCCTTGCTTTTTACCTTTTACGGCTTCAGCAAATAACGACGGCATTTCGTTAATGCCCATCCAACCTAGTTGTCCACCTTCAAGTGCTTGAGAGCCGCTTGATGATGAAATAGCAATGCGTTTAAATTCTTGCTCGTCATTAAGTAATTCAATTACTTTGTCTGCGCGCGTTTTAGCTGACGCAATTTCATCGGCGCTAGCATCACTAGGAATATCAATTAAAATATGGCCAATGTCATACTCTTCTGCGTTTTGACCTTGGCTTTCCATAATTTTTAGTAAGTTATCTACTTCTTGCTCGCTTACATAAACACGGCGATCAACATTGGCGCGCATAACTTGTTGCGTAGTGATCTCTTTACGAATTTCTTCACGGTATGCTTGAAAGCTTTCTCCCGAGCCCTCAATAGTACGACGTAAATCTGCAATGCTACCGCCTTGCTCTTTAGCCATACTTGCAAGTGTTTGATCTAGTTGGCTGTCTGAAATCTCTAACCCCATACGCTCAGCCATTTGCATCATGAGTGTTTGGTTAACTAATCGCTCTACGGCCTGGACACGTAATGTTTCGTCTTTAGGAAGCTCCTGACTCTGTTCTTCAGCTTGCTTTTTAACACGGTTAACTATGGTGTCCACTTCACTTTTTAAAATAACTCCTTGGTTGACTATGCCAATAACTTTGTCGATTTCAACCGGAGCTGCAAATGCGCTTTGGCATAAGCTAATACTTAAAACTGCTGATGTTAATAATTTTTTTAAATTCATATTCTTTTTACTACTCTTGCTAATAGTACTGTTGTGATCCTAGGGAATACTCAATTTTTAGCGTTAATTAATACTACTTTAACTTTAAAAATAGTGTCCTAGTCATTAAGAAAATACGGTCTACGATAACCAAAAATACCTTGTTGTAATAATTTTTTAGCATCATAACGGCTTTTACTACCTAACCCTTTTAAAACAAAATTCAAACGAATGCTTGAATCAAAAGTCGCCTGTTGTTGCCCTATAGACTGATTTAAGTCGGTAACAATTTGGCGATGGCCAGTAATTTGAAATGCCCAACAGCACGATTCATACTGTAGTCCGCTTAACACTTCGATACTGCGGTTATTTTCAAGGTCGCGGTGATAGCTTGCAATAAACTGCCATTCGTCGCTCACTGGAATGCTTGTAAATAAGCCTGTTTGTTCAATTGCATTACCTGAGACATCATCTGAATACCGATGGTTCAATTGAACTAGCTCATTATCGTCGCCTTTATAGTCGAGCGTTACGTTAGACTGAATAATTTGTTTACCGTCAGTATCATACTGAATACCCGCAGATAAATACCAGCGACGATGCCAATGTACCATGGTTTGTGCTGCAAACAAGGCATTGTAGTTGGTGTCTGAGTTTAATCCTTGTTCTGTAGGTTTGGCTGAATCGCTTAAATAAAATATTTGTCCGGCGCTAAAATTAAATACTTCTTGGTGTTTTTTGTCAAATAACCGAGTCGTTGCACCTAAGGTAAATTGGTTGGCAGCAGCTATTCTATCAACACCTGAAAAGCGTGTGTCTCTAAATAAACCAAAAAAATCATCTTGTAGTTTGGCAGTATCAAATAAGCCAATATCAGATTGATCTTCATTAGGGGTATATAAATATTGTAGCTGTGGCTCTAAAGTTTGAATACCGTCATCAATAAAGTAGGAGGTTTCGCGCTCAAAATTAAGTTGTGTATACAAACGTACTTTTGGCAGTGTACGCGATACGCTTTCGCTGTATTGAGTACCTTCTAAATCACCATGCTGTTTGTAGTTTGTTTGTAATATGCTTACTTCTGATAAAAACGACCATGCATGTTCTTTATAATCAAAGCGAGCTTTTGGCTCAATATGTATTCGAGTAGCTTGATCAATAATAGCTGAACTATTAGTAAAGTGGCTCACTTCTCCCGATACACTAAAATCAAAGTTGTCGTATTGCCAAGGTGCGGTTTGGGTAAAACTAATTTGTGGCAAAGCGGTATAAGACTCTAAGTGATCGCCCAGTACTTCAAAGTTTTGTACTGTAATATCGGTACGCCAAGTGTCGCCCATATGAGTAAGCGAGCCTGTTCTGTACAATTGAGTATCGGTTTTACTGGCATAATTAGAGTCTAAATCAGTTAAGTAGTTGTCGTCACTCACGTTTGTTATATCAACATTAGCGCGCCAGTTTTCACCTAAATAGCTTTTTTGTTGCCAATGAAACATATAACGATCGCCAAGATCGGGGTCTGAATCATCTTTATTTAAATATTCAATACCCACTAAGCCTTCATGCTCTTGGGTTAAATATCTAAATTCAGTTTGCAGTTGTAAACCTTTACGCGACATATAACGCGGGGTAATGGTGGCATCTAAATTGGGAGCGATATTCCAGTAGTAAGGCGTAATAGTTTCTAAACCATAGCGATCTGAGCTTGAAAAACTAGGCGTAAGTAACCCAGATTTACGGCGCTCATCAAGCGGAAAGGTAAAATAAGGTAAATATAAAACCGGCGTATCTAGGATGCGTAAAACCGCATTATAGGTTTCGCCCCAGCCTTCTTCGCGAGAAAGGTTAATTTCGTCGGCTTCAATGGCCCACACAGGTACTTCGCCAGGGCAAGCAGTAAAGCTTGCATTCATTAGCATTAAGCCAGACTCATCAACGGTGAGTTTTTCAGCGCCACCTTTGCCTAGCTGTTGTGTTAGGCTATATTGTGCACCAAGTAAGCTGATTGCTGAATTATTTAAATCGGCGTTGAGGCCAGTGCTGTTAACTTCGCTTATTTTGTCGCGATAAGTAATTGGCCCAGTAGCATTGAGTAAACCGCGCTGTTTATCGATTAGTGCAGTTTGTGCGGACAAACTCATATTAACGGTGTTAATATCAACATTACCAGTAAATTCAGCGCTTTGTGTGCCTAAAAGCTCTACGTCGTTAGCGCGAATATCAACCATACCTAGCTTTAAGCCAGGAAGCGGTTGCCAAGCTCTGGTTTGCATTGAAGTGCCACAAAACTTGTGTGTCAGTTCAGTTTCGGCAAGCGATGGTGCGCTCAGTACGCTTAGCATCAATATGCCCCAGGTTTTGCTCATTTATCGACCTTTATACGCTGTGATTAATTTCAAGTAGACATAATAAAGGAAAACAATGGCAAAGTAATTAGTGAAAAATAGATAGCTTATAAAATGACACGTTTTGAACGCTTACAACTCTTTATAAATACTCACTTTAGTGAGCAACAATGCACGTTAGCGGCAATTACTGCCGATGCGAGTTTTCGTCGTTATTATCGCTTAAATTGTGCTAATAACAGCTTTATAGTGATGGATTCCGATCCGCTTAAAGTAAATAATGCGCCGTATATCTCGCTTAATAGCGTATTTACGCAGCAAGGATTTTTATTGCCCGCTATTATTGCCAGTGACGAGCAGCAAGGTTTTTTTATTTTAAGTGACTTAGGCAGCACGCACCTAGCAGACATGCTTGATGATGAGCACCGCACCGAGTATTACCAGCAATTAATTAAGCTGAGCGTACAGTGGGCAAAAACACCTGCAGCCGCTGCTATGCAAGCTTATGATAAAAAGTTTATAGCTGTTGAGCTTGGCATATTCAGCCAGTGGTTAATGCATGACTTCATTGATTGTAAACTAACCGCAGAGCAACAAATGCTGTGGCAAACAAGCTGTGATCTGCTTAGTAATACCATGCTTGCTCAGCCTAGCGTTACCATGCACCGCGATTACCATAGTCGTAATATTATGCGCTGCAACCAGCAATGGGCGATCATAGATTATCAAGATGCTGTACGCGGGCCGTTGTGTTACGACTTGGTATCTTTGTTACGCGATTGCTATTTTAAACTGCCAGAGAGCGAATTAACTCATTTAGTTAAATACGGATACGATGAATTTAATCGCCAAGGTTTAATTGCTAATGTTACCTTTAATGAATTTAAATATTGGTTTGATTTAACCGGTTTACAGCGCCATTTAAAAGCGGCAGGTATTTTTTGTCGTTTGTATTTACGTGATGGTAAAAAAGGTTATTTGGCTAATATACTTCCTACACTTGCATACATTGTAGAGGTAGCTGCTAATTATTCAGAGCTACAGGCCCTTGGCTTATTTATACAAAATACCATTGCTCCTAAAGTGGTTGAGCGCTTGGCTAAGGAGCGCACATGAAGGCGATGATTTTAGCGGCCGGGCGCGGACAACGTATGATGCCACTAACGCAAAATATGCCTAAACCTATGTTGGCAGTAGCGGGTAAGCCATTAATTGAGCATCATATTGTTAATCTTAAAGCGGCGGGTATTACCGAAATAGTAATAAACCTTGCGTGGCAAGGTGATAAAATTAAAGATTATTTTGCCAATGGCAGCAAGTGGGGCGTAAATATACGTTATAGCCAAGAAGTGGCAGGTGGCCTTGAAACGGCCGGTGGCATTATTGCTGCGCTGCCCCTATTAGGCGATACCTTTATTGTTATAAATGGTGACATATATACCGATTACGACGTAAGCGCGTTAACTCAACTGCATTTACAAGCGGGTGAGGCGCACATAGTGCTGATAGAAAACCCACCGCATAATCCTAACGGTGATTTTGCACTCAGTCATTTGTCGAGTGATAGTCAAAAATATACATTTTCTGGAATTGGCCGATATCAAGCCGATTTTTTTAACGATTTTGAGCAAGGTGTTCGTCCGCTTGGGCCTATTTTAGCTAAAAAATTAACTGAACATTTAGTCTCTACCGAACTCTACATAGGCCAATGGGATGATGTAGGTACTCCTGAGCGATTATCAGCACTTAATCAACGACAAATTTAATAGAGGTAATAATTTAGATGTGGGGAAAAATACTCGGGTTTATTTTCGGTTTTATGTTTGGCAAAATATTTGGTGCTATTTTTGGCCTATATCTTGGCCATATGTTTGATAAAAGCTTAAAAAAAGATTTTGATAAAGCCGGTGGCTTTTCAAACTTATTTAAAGGTGACGACGTCAACGAGCGTCAAGCGCTGTTTTTTTCTAGCTGTTTTGCAGTTATGGGGCATATTGCTAAATCAAATGGGCGCATTAGCGAAGTACATATTAAAGCTGCAACGTTATTTATGGACGAAATGGGCCTACAAGGCGAAGAGCGCCGCGAAGCACAACATGCATTTCAGTCGGGTAAAGAAAATGATTTTTCATTAAAAGAAACAGTACAAGACTTTAAAGAACGTTTTGCTAAGCGTTATGATTTATTACAGCTATTTTTAGAAATTCAAATTCAAATGGCATTTTCAGATGGTGTACTCGCTGAGCAAGAAAAACTACTTTTACAAGAAGTGAGTAAACAGTTAGGCGTATCTAGAGCGCACTTTGCTTTTGTATTAAAGCGTTACCAAGCAGAGTTTAGCTTTAGGCAGCAGCAACAGCGCTATAAACAACAGCAACAAGGGCAAAGTAGCAGTTACCGTGAAGGTTCAGGCCATCATGTACCACCTAATAATAATATAAACCGCGCACAAGCGTTGGCATTATTAGGGCTTAATGACTCGGCAACAGCGCGAGAAATAAAGCTCGCGTATCGAAAACTGATGGCGCAGCATCACCCTGATAAATTGGTATCGCAAGGTTTACCAAAACATATGATGGAATTAGCGGTCAAAAAAAGCCAAGATATTCAAGCTGCTTACGAGTATTTAAAAAAGTCGGCGTAAAAAGCCGTCTATTTCTTTACTTAGGCGTGCATGTTGATCGGGCTGATTGCGCAAACCAAATAACTGGCGTTGGCGATAATCAAATTTTGCGTTGCGGTTAACCCAGCGCTGACGATTTTTAAGGTTCATTAAAATCTCGTTGTTATCGTTAGCGTAGTAAATATCCAGTAATGGTGGGGCAATTAAAGACGAAGTTTGGCTTAAGTCTTGATTACGTTTACTGTTAGGTAAATAACTGCTTAAACTTATAAATGCATTAAGTCTTGAGTCGGGAAATTGCGCATAATGTTCAAGTAGCACGCCAGCACTGATCCCCTGGGCAATTACTACAATATTATTCGGCTCTGCCATTGCTGTATTATACAGTGCTTCATAGCGGGCGATTAAATTTACTTTATAGTTATCGAGTACCGCGTCACTCACTTTTTCAATGGCATTAACATGGTGTGGCTCAGCACTTTTGTTTACACCAGTATCCTCAATAGTAGCACTTTCAACTGCAGCACTTTCATTATCAGTGCTTTGATTAGCTGTATTTGCATTGTCAGAGCTTTGGGCAAGAATATTTTCAGCTGAGGTGCTTTCAGTTGCAGTGTTTTCGTTAGTTGCAGCAGTGGCTACTTCACTCGCCTGCCAGTTAATATCAGGTACTGTCATTGCGTAGGTAGTGTAGCCTAAATTATTTAGTTCTTTGCGTAAAAAGCTCATTCCGGCATTATTGGTCGCGCTTGATTGCCAATCAGGTATAAGCAGTACAGTGCCTCTAAAATCAGCACTCATATACTCGCTGTACAAGGTTAAAAATTCAGTATCGCCAGCTAATATAGGCTTTATTTCATCATTGGGAAGTAAGTGTTGAATATCATTATTTTCAATACTTGCATACGAGGGTGGGGCAATATGCTCTGCTGCAGTTACTTGCACAGTTAAAATTAGCGCACAGCTTAGCAGTACGTTTAGTTTAATTACCTTTAAATACTGCGCCAATACCATAACCAACTCAAATTAAAAATATTACTTAGATATCGGCGCAGCAGCAAAAAAGTTTAGCGTAACAGGCTAAACTTTAATATTAATTGTTAGCGCTAAAAATCAGGGTCAGCTTCAAATGTAAGTATTTGCTCAGTAGTTGGATGTTTTAAGCTGAGCATTTGTGCGTGTAATTGCAAGCGCGGCGCCGCAGCGAGTGCCTCTTTGTGTGCGTAAAGCCTATCACCTAAAATAGGATGGCCTAGGCTTAGCATATGTACCCGCAACTGGTGCGAGCGCCCTGTAATAGGGGTTAGTTCTACACGGGTTGCATGTGGTTCACGTTCAAGTATTTTAAAGTGCGTAAGCGACGGCTTACCGTTTTCGTGATCAACCATTTGCTTGGGGCGATTAGGCCAATCGCAAATAAGCGGTAAATCAACCGAGCCGGTTTGCGCCTCAAGTTGCCCATATATCCGGGCAATATAGCGCTTGGCGGTTTCGCGCTCCTGAAACTGCATACTTACATGGCGGTGTGCGGCTTTATTCATTGCCAAGCAAAGTATGCCCGACGTTGCCATATCTAAACGGTGCACTATTTTAGCAGTAGGAAAAACTCGGTTAACACGGCTTATTAAGCAATCGGCATGTTTAGGGTCTTTACCCGGCACGGTTAACAACTCGCTAGGCTTATTAACGATGAGTAAGTCCTCATCCTGATACAGAATAGTTAAATACGGATCTGTTGGGGGATTGTAGTTAATTAACACGGCCGACCTCAGTGATTTACAAGGGCGCCATTTTAGTGGAGCGGGCACTAAGGCTCAAGGAAAAAGATTAAAGTTTAATTGCGTGTTTTTCATACTGGTGTGAAATTACACCAGTATGATTTTTTGAGGTATATATTATGGCAAGGCAAAGCATTTCGCTCACTGAGAAAAATGATTTATGGCTGCGTAATCACATTGAAAATGTAGGTGATTACGCGAATAAAAGCGAATTAGTGAATGACTTAATTCGACGTGCAAGAAGGGCTGAAGCTATCAATAGTAAACTGCTTAAATCTGAAAAAAGTGGCTTTACTAATCAATCTGCTGATGAAATCCTGACTGAATTTAAACTAAATGTTAAGTAATGCGAAAGTTTAAACTCTCAAATGATGCTAAAGAAGACTTACGTCGTATTTATCGAAATTTTCCGAGAAAACCCATTGATCGACGCGAAGCGGTGTCGATGGGATGAATCGGAATAGTTAGCCCTGCTCTTGAATGTATTTTCGAATTGTATCAGCAGCCGCATTTCCAAC
>NZ_JAGGDL010000040.1:0-30758 GCF_017653575.1 Pseudoalteromonas sp. K222D | reverse complement strand
CGTTACTAATATGGGTAAATGCAGCCCCACAAAGGGCTACAAGCGAGCGTTAGGCTTACGATTTATATTATGTTAAATAGGGTTTAAAATAAGCTATTCAGTATAACTATGTGTGTTGTAAGCCTTCTCGTTACGAGATTATTAAGTGTATTTTACGTTTTTAAGTAAATTCAATACAGCTGCTTTCCTACTACTACGAATACATAACTTTAAATATGGATGCTTTACTTACATGAGCCCTATAAAGCAAGTTTGTTATTTAAACATGTATTTGTATAAAACAAGCCCGCTGATAATTTAGCGGTTAAAGTTCTCCTTGTTTATAAAGCGCACCTATCTATAACTAACCAGTCTGCAAGTATATTGTTATGCCTTTGCTATATTTTCAATTCAAATAACGGAATTTTGCTGCTTACTACTTATGTGGCTTCTTATACTCTTTGTATATAAACACTTATGTTGCAATTATTATCTTATCTAGCTTAATGAATCAGGCCCCTTAAAGCATTTCTTTCTTTTAGCTACATAAATTACCAATTTAACTTAGGTAATATTCAGCTACTATTTCATACCTACACGTTACTTATAAATCTCTATATGCATATCCTTGCTTAACTTATTCTATAAATTTACTAGCAGCCTTACTGTGATTTTAACTAAGTGATAATTCAA
This sequence comes from Pseudoalteromonas sp. K222D, assembly GCF_017653575.1. NCBI lineage: Bacteria > Pseudomonadati > Pseudomonadota > Gammaproteobacteria > Alteromonadales > Pseudoalteromonadaceae > Pseudoalteromonas > Pseudoalteromonas sp. K222D. Next base: position 30,086 of record NZ_JAGGDL010000040.1, on the reverse strand, counting down.
TTAAATTTGCGCATAACTTACTACATAATTAACGCCTATAAATAAGCTTAAGTCTTTAACCTAGTTAATCGCTTTATTTTATCTTCTATTCCAATAGCTAACTAACATTTCTATTTCAATCCCATGCTGTTTTATTACTCTTTATGAGTAACAATCCGGCCATAATATTTGAATTGATATACCATATGCTTATACTTTGGCTATCAGTTGTAATAGTTTTTTATAAATAAACCTCAAAAAGATCTGGTTTATCACTGTTACACACATGGGTTTTACCTGTATTTACATAGCTAGTTTTACAAAATAACGCTATTAACAGTAATAAATCAGCTGGTTTAGTTCGTTTTATAAGCAGGTGCTTTAAATAGCCTATTATGTAGGGTTTTAATTTTCAGTTTTAGTTATATTTGGTTTAATTATTAGTCATTTAAATTATGTTAAATTGTGGTGTGATTATGTTTATCACAGTAATGCGCTTGGTTATTTAACTAAAACTCCCTGCTGATAGTGGTTTTAACTATGAACTTCTAAGTTGTTGAAAGACAGCTGGTATAAAACAGAGTAATGGAAACGCGCTTCCCCATAATGTTTGATTGCTATTTGTAGTATGACTTTTTAAGTATAATTTTTAAGTGTATTTTAATTAGGCTAGTTTTAAAGATTGAAGTGCCCTGCACTGTATATAGTTATTGTTGCGTAATAATGTAATTAAATATGATGGTTAATCCGATAATATTCGCAGTACACTTGCTGTTAACGATAACCTAAAGCGTTAACAACAAGTAGCCACTGGTGATTTAATTAATTTTGCCAAGCTCATCTTTCAGATGTTTTAATTTAAGCTTTTCTGCTGTAATCTTTTTTTGATACTTACTAACTTTATCACTTTTACCTGCTTGTTTAGCATCTAGCAGATCTTCTTCATATTCAGCAATATCATTGTTAGCATCGTTTATTTTTTCTATTAAATCTTCTTTCAATATTTTTTCGCTGCAATTAGCTTTTGCTGCATGTAATGCTTTTTTCAACCCTTCAATCTTGTACTTATTACCATGTTCCTTAGCTATGGTAAGCTGGCTTTCTATCTCGCAAAACTTTTTTTCACAGCCAGTCAAATCACTACACGCTAATGATGATGCAACCGGTGTGGATGACAGCATAAATAGAATACCTGCTGTTGTTGGTATTACTTTATATTTTGAAAATATATTAATCATCAGCTTTGTCCAAACATAATAATTATTAAATTATGCGTAATTGTTACAAACAAAAAAGCGCCAAATATAAATTTAGCGCTTTTAGAGTATGGCATTAACAGCTTAAATTAATGCAGTGCCGCAGTAAACGGAATGCTTTCACAAATTTTAGCTTCCGCTATTAGTAGCTCTTCTAGGCGTATGTCTACTTCTTCTTTATCAAAATACTCATACGCTAATTCTACAAATAAGTTTTTATGTTTTTCTTCTGATTCGGCAATCGCAATGTAAAACTCTTTTTCTTTGCCCTCTGGTAACGCTTGCGCCACTAGTGAAAAACGTTCGTGCCCTCTTGCCTCAATAACCCCACCGACTAATAATCGATCCATTAAAAAACCGTCGCGGCCGTGTCTAAATAAAGCACGTATTTGTTTTATATAAGGGTCTTTTTTGTCGTCACCTAAATTTACATCACGTGAAATTAAAATTTTCAGCACTTCTTTAAAATGAATCATTTCTTCAAGTGCTAAGTCTGCCATAGCTGTAACCAGTTTACGTTTATCGGGGTAATGCGACAGCATAGACATGGCCATACCCGATGCTTTTTTTTCGGCTGCGGCGTGGTCTTGTAAAAAAGTATCGAAGTCATCAAGTACAACTTCGGTCCATTCAAATGGAGTGTGGTATTTTAATTCAAACATGCTCTGTACTACTTATAACAAGGTGTAAAATAATGCGCAGATTTTAGCGTATATTAGGTAAAAAATCATGCTCCTAAGCCTGTAAAGTTAAACCTTGTAGCGTAACAGTTTATCTATGCGCCCTTTTGCTGTTGATTCAACTTTTAGCGGATGTTTTATATCGTTCCAGGCAGTAACTTTGCCGCCCATATTCATTTTTTCAAAATCTGTTTTATTACTTTTAATCGCTAAAAAATCGCAGAGCATTTTGTAGCTTTGCGGTTTTGCTATATTTATTGATAAAAAGCGTTGCTCTTGGTGTTTAAAATAATTTTTAGCGTCATTGATATGCGTGTTATAACAATGCGTTAAGTAACTATCATCGTTTATATTATCAATTGTTAAATTACTAAATGTATTTAAATAACAATGCTTTATATGAATATTAAAGCCACCATCAGTGCGTGTTAAATTAGTATGCATACGTAATAATAATTGCTTTATTGATGGTAGCCATACGTTAAGCTCACGCTCTAAATAAATAAATTTTGCATCCGGATAATACTTATCGAGGGCTTTATAATCATTAAAAATTGGCGTATCGGCAATTGCATGGGCGTTATCAAAACAATTGTTTGTGTAAGCAGTATGCGCTGTTGGTATACCAAACTCTAAAAAAGCATGGCAAACACTTGTAGTGCCTGTACGCGGTAAACCAATAATAAATATTTTGTTATTCATACTATTAAATTTAACTAAAGCGGGTTAATAAAATAACTAAAGCACTTATAAGCATAGTTAAAAATGTAGCTATAACACCAATTTGGCGGTACTTTAGGTTTTTTTCTACTATGCCAAAATTATGAAAAACGCGGCCTATAAGCAACATTGCACCAAGTGCATGGCAATAATGACTCGCTAACCCCTGATATTCTGCTAAAAAAAGCAAAATAATAGCAAACGGTACATATTCCATAAAATTACCATGGGCACGAATTGCCCGTTGCAACTGTGGATTTTCGCCTTCACCAAGTGATATTTGCGCTGCCCTGCGCACGTTTATTACGTTAAAGCTTAAGTAAATATAGTAAAATGCAAGTAATGCAGCGTATGTTGAAATGATCACAGTATTATCCTAATATTTTTGGCAATAATAACACACAAGTTAACCTTCATTATCAGAAGTTTAGTTTACAACTATGCTAAAGTATTAATAATACTCTTATACAATAAAGCATAAGGATTTTATGTTTGTACCTCGCAAAGTAGCCGACAGTTATCGAGAAATGATAAATAGTATTGGCTTTTACCCTTCTTTACTTTCAATTGCATTTTTAACCTTTGCGGTTATTACGATGTCGGTTGAATATATGCCCATTATTGAAAAGCTAAAGTCGTTTATATCTGTAGTATTAGTAGATAGCGCCGAAAATGCGCGAACTGTTTTAAGTACCTTAGCCGGCAGTATTATTTCGTTAACTGTGTTTAGTTTTTCAATGGTAATGGTGGTATTAAACTCAGCCAGTGCCAGTTTATCGCCGCGTGTAGTACCTGGATTAATAACCCGGAAATCTCACCAACTGGTATTAGGTTTTTATTTAGGCAGTATTATTTACTCAGTAATTATGCTCATAAATATTAATAAACTCGAGAATGGCGCCATGGCTATACCGGCACTTGGGGTATTATTTGCGCTTATTTTTGGTTTGATTTCGTTAGGGCTATTCGTATTTTTTATTCACTCTATATCTCGGGCTATTCAAGTAGATAATGTTTTAAATGGTTTATTTAGCAAAACAAAAAGTGAAATTAAAACCATTATTAAAAGTCAGCAAGAAGCGCCGCTTAAAAATCTTCCCGACTTTACTGATTGGCATTCTATAAATAGTCAAACTGAAGGCTACTACAAAGGAGTGCACACCGATAAGCTTTGCGCCTTATTATCTGCAGAAGAAATTGAGCTTTATATCACTGTTAAACAAGGTTATTTTACAGTTAAAGGTTATCCATTTTTAAAGTGTAATAAAGATATTTCAAGTAATGATGAGTTAATTACTAAAATTTTAAGCTGTTTTATTTTTTATATAGAAGAGTATATTAGCGACCATTATCGTTATGGTTTAACGCAAATATCAGAAATAGCCGTTAAAGCGATGAGCCCAGGCATAAACGATCCGGGTACAGCAGTTAAAGCCATTGATATGTTGAGTATTTTATTAATTAAACGACTTTCAATAAGTGATATTAATTACAGCTTTAAACACAGCAAAGATACGCCATTATTATATATACACGAAACCCGCTTTGATGAATTACTGCATGATAATTTTACACCGCTACGTAATTACGCTAAAGGCGATGCGTACGTAATGACCAATGTGTTAGAAGCATTTAAAAATATTTTATTTGTTGCTCACGAAAATTCAGCGGCGAGGGAAAGTTTATTTAATTATTTAAATGCTATTGTTGATGACATTAACGAGCACGTAACGAATGAGTACGACAGGCAGGAAATTAATAATATGCTTAAATCAATTGCCCGTATTAGTAAGCAACAAGGTGATACATTACTGGCACGTTTTAAGCGCCAGTAATGTATAAACTTAATCTATATAATAAACTGCATAACTAGATGCAGTTATAATGATTTCACCTGCATGATAGGCATCGGGAACATAATTACTCGGTGTACTATCTGAGAGCATCACTTTTTCGGCGCGCATATAAGGGGCTGATTGCACATTTAATGGCTGCATAGATGCGCTATATAAGCCTTTTAACTCTACGCCAAACTCACTGCTAAATTCTTTAGCTGCATCGCGAGTATCTTTTATAGCCAGTTTTTGCGCTTTTTTGTAGAGTTCATCGTAATTGCTTGCTAAAAAACGCGTATGGTTAATTTCGTTAATACCATTGTTTACTAAGTTTTGTAGTAACTCGGGATATTTATTAATGGCATTAAGCTTAACCGTTAAAGATCTGCTAACCCTAAAACCTTTAAATTGTTGCTCACCGCTTTCACGATTATATTGGCTTTCTCGGTTTATTGATATTTGCCCGGCATTAATATCTGCATCACTTACACCTAATGCTGTTACTAATTTTATTGCCTTAGCCATGGTTATATCGGTTTTATTTTTTACTGCAATTAAATCTTTATCTATTTCGGTAATGCCAACATTTAATAATACATGGTCTGGCATGGTGGTAATTGTTGCCTCACCTTTAACATAAATATGCGGTGTATCGGGTGTGGCCGCAGCAAATGCATTAAAGCTCAGTGCTGCACCTAAAAATAAAGTAAACGTTTTCATAAGTGAATCCTTTTATATTAACCGTAACAACTGGTTATATTACTAACTTTATTAAATTCGCAATCCTTTATTGGTCACTAATTTAATACAAAAAGTATTTACAGCTTGCTATATATTAAGCTTATTAAACACTTTAAGTGGTTAATTACAGATGAACAAGTACAAAAAACAGGCCGTAGCCTGTTTTTTAATTATTACTAAATACTAAGTTGCAGCTTTAAATGCTACTGCGCTTATAGTTACGGTACTTAGGTAACCAGTAGTTTTTATCGATAGCAGCCCATAGTGCGTCGTCAGAAATATCAAGAGCAACGCCCTCTTCAATCGCTTTTTTGCCTACAGCAAATGCAATACGTTTACTTAGGGTTTCAATTTCTGTAAGTGCCGGCAATAAACTTCCTTTACCTGTGTTTGCACGCGGCGATGATTCAGCCAGCATTTCGCTAGAAACACTTAACATAGCATCTGTAATACGCGTTGCTTTTGCAGCTATAACCCCTAAACCAATTCCCGGGAAAATATAACTGTTGTTACACTGCGGAATTGGGAAAAGCTCACCATTATATTCAACTGGGGCAAATGGGCTACCTGTAGCAACAAGTGCTTTACCTTCGGTCCAGTTAATAATATCTATTGGGTGTGCTTCTACCTGTTTTGACGGGTTACTTAATGGGAAAATAATAGGTTGTGCACAACCTGAATACATAGCGCGTATTACTTGTTCGGTAAATAAACCAGGTTGGCCCGAAACACCAATTAAAATATCGGGTTTAGAGCAATGCATTACATCAAGTAATGACGCAAATTCGCCGCTGTACGTCCATTCACTCAAACGAGCTTGTGGTTGCGCTAAAACTTGCTGAAAGTCGCGTAGACCTTCCATACCTTCCGATAACAAACCAAAGCGGTCAACCATAAATACCTGGCTGCGTGCTTGCGCTTCGCTAATACCTTCAAAAACCATTTGGCTTACAATTTGCTCAGCAATACCACAACCCGCAGAGCCAGCACCAACAAATACTACTTTTTGATCTGCTAGGCGTTCGTTTTTAACTCTACACGCAGCAAGCAATGAGCCAACAGTTACTGCAGCTGTGCCTTGAATGTCGTCATTAAAACTACAAATTTCATTGCGGTAACGTTTCAGCAGTGGCATCGCATTTGGCTGAGCAAAGTCTTCAAACTGTAGTAATACATTTGGCCAGCGACGCTTGATTGCTTTAATAAATAAGTCTAAAAACTCATCGTACTCATCTTGAGTAATACGCTTATGACGCGCACCCATATACATAGGATCGTTTAATAGCTTCTCGTTATTTGTACCCACATCTAGCATTACCGGTAATGTATACGCAGGGCTAATGCCACCACATGCGGTATACAAAGATAGCTTACCAATAGGAATACCCATGCCACCAATACCTTGGTCACCTAAGCCTAAAATGCGTTCACCATCGGTTACCACAATTACTTTTACTTTACCTTTGGTGGCATTGCGTAAAATGTCGTCTATTTGAAAACGATTTTCATATGAAATAAATAATCCACGTGCGCTGCGATATATATCTGAGAATTTTTCACAGGCATCACCCACTGTTGGGGTGTAAATTATTGGCATCATTTCTTCAATATGATCACGCACTAAACGATAATAAAGTGTTTCGTTATTATCTTGAATTGCACGTAAATAAATATGCTTATTAAGATTGTCGGTAAAACTAGAATACTGCTGGTAACAACGCTCTACCTGCTCTTCGATTGTTTCATAACGAGGAGGCAGTAAACCCGCAATATTAAAGTTTTCGCGTTCTTTTTGGCTAAATGCACTGCCTTTATTGAGTAATGGCGTTTCAAGAAGGCCGGGGCCAGAATGATGAATATAAAGATAATTTGGATCGGTATTTGTAGTCATATTTCCAAGCTTTACTTAGTCTTAAGTTATGATCTGCCATTATCGGTGTTAAAGGCTAAATTGCAATGCTATTTAACCTTGTCAGACCATTGAGAATATATAAATGCGCTAATTTTAAACACTAGCTTAGCGCATTTGTATTATACATAATTTAGAATTTTAAAGTGGCGCTTTTATCAGTTAAATCAGACAAAGCCACCCCTTCACGGCGAGGATCGGCGCCGCCTATTAATGTGTTGTTTTTTACTTCAACTGCATGTAAACCAGAATTTAAATCTAAAATTCTAACATTATGACCACGCTTGCTAAGTGCTGGCGCTAATGCTTCAAGCGCAGTGCCTTTTTCAAGGCTAGTGTAGTCGTTACGATTAGTAGTACGTGGTAGATTTATTGCTTCTTGAACAGATAAATCCCAATCAAGCACGCCAATTACCACTTGCGCAACGTAACTAATAATACGGCTTCCGCCAGGAGATCCGACAACCAAACGTAAACGTCCATCTTTATTAAATACCATTACTGGCGACATAGAGCTGCGCGGGCGCTTGCCAGCTTCAACTCGGTTTGCTACAAGCTGGCCGTTTTTACGCGGCGATAATGAAAAGTCAGTCAGCTGATTATTTAAAATAAAACCATTTACCATTACCGTTGAGCCAAAAGCCATTTCTATTGAACTGGTCATAGACACTGCATTACCTTGGCTATCTACAATCGACACATGGCTGGTTGATGGCAATTCGAACGAGTCATCTTTGGCATAACTTAAGTAATCAACTGGGTTACCAGCAACGGCTGTTATATCTTGCTCGGTAATTAGTTTTGCACGTGTGGCTATATAGTCTTTATTTAATAATTCCTTGGTAGGTACTTGGGTAAAATCGGGATCGCCCATGTAAACATCCCTATCGGCAAACGCAATTCTTGATGCTTGGCTAAAGTAATGCAGTGCTTGCTCACCATTGGCTGGCAGTGCGCCCATGTTTTTATGCTCTAATAAGCCAAGCATTTGCAGCACAGCTACCCCGCCGCTACTGGGTGGTGCCATAGAACATACATTATAAACACGGTACTCAATACATACCGCCTCGCGCTCTTTGCTAGTGTAATTAGCCAGATCTTGCTCATTTAATTTGCCAGGCGCTATTTTAGAGTGCTGTACCGCATTAACCATTTGTTTGGCATTAGCGCCCTTATAAAATGCATCAATACCATTACTAGCAATCTCTTTGTATAAATTAGCTAATGGCTGGTTTTTTTTGATGCTACCTATCGCAATTAATTTACCGTTTGGGAAAAAGTAGTCGTTAATTACTGGCATGCTCATTACGCCAGGGTTTAATTGGCGCTGCAGTAAACCGTGTAATCGCGGCGAAACCTCAAAGCCTTGCTCTGCAAGCTCAATGGCTGGTTTAAATAAATCAGCCCAAGGTAGTTTACCGTATTGTTTATGTGCGTTAGCAAAGGCATGTAAAACCCCTGGCACACCTACTGAGCGTCCACCTACTATGGCTTCAATCCACTTCACGGCTTTGCCATGCTTATCTAAAAACAATGTTTCGTCGGCGTTTTCTGGTGCAGTTTCACGGCCATCAAAACTGGTTAATTTGTTGTTTACTTTGTTGTAGTACAGCATAAAGGTGCCGCCACCAATACCTGACGATTGTGGTTCTACTAAAGTCAGTACCAGTTGCGTTGCTATTGCAGCATCAACAGCGCTGCCGCCTTGCGCTAATATTTGCTGCCCAGCACGAGATGCATACGGGTTAGCTGCAACCACCATATATTTATTGCCGCTCACGGCTTGTTTATGTACTAGGCCGGTTGCGGCTTCTGGCTCGCGCGTTTCAATTTGAGTAAGGGGTTGTGCAAATAAAGGAAAAGACGTTGCACATAATGTAATAGCAAGTAATGCGTGATGTTTAAAGTTCATAAAGAGTAAATAACCTAAATTATCAGGAGTTAATTGGCATCTTAAAGTTAAACAGGCACAATATGCAAAAATTAATACTAAAAATTACAATTAAATGCTTAATTTACCAGTGCAACCTCGTTATTTACTCCCTCCTTTATTTTTAATGCTGCTAAGCGTTACTTTTGCTACTTTTGATTTAAATGACTTACTCGAATTTAATCGCGATTTAGTTAGTCAGGGCGAATTGTGGCGAGTTTTTAGCAGCCAATTTGTTCATGCTAACTGGGCACATTTGGCGCTAAACTGCGGCGGTATTATTTTAATTTGGTTACTACATGGCGAATATACGTCGCCTAAACTCTACGCTATTAATATTAGCTTATTGGCTCTGTGGTGCGGCTTAGGTGTTTACTGGTTTTGCCCCAGTATTTATATTTACACTGGGCTAAGCGCACTGTTACATGGCGTTATTATTTGGGGCGCAGTTAAAGATACAACGCTTGAGCTTAAGTCGGGCTATTTATTGTTTATTGGGGTGTGGCTTAAAATAATATTTGAGCAGCTAAATGGTCCTAATGCCGATATTGGTAAGCTTATAAACTCAACCGTTGCAATTGACGCGCACTTAATTGGTGCTATTGGTGGTACTTTGTTAGCTGCACCTTTATTAGTTAACTACATTAAAAACAAAAACTAAATATAAAAAACGCCACTTAAAAGTGGCGTTTTAGGTGTAACTTGTTATTAATCGTTACAGGGTTTCTTTAAACAGTTTATAAATACGGCGATATTCATCTAACCAGCTCGATGGCTGCACAAAACCGTGCGGCTCTACCGGAAAAATAGCCGTTTCAAAGTTTTCTTTTTCAAGCTCAATTAAACGCTGTACTAATCTAACCGTATCTTGAAAAAACACGTTGTCGTCAACCATAGGCGCATTAATTAATAAGCGTTTGTTTAAACCCTCAGCATAGTAAATAGGCGAACTGCGCTCATATGCAATTGGATCAACATCCGGATGGTTTAATATATTTGCCGTGTACGGCGCATTATAATGAGCCCAATCGGTAACGGGGCGAAGTGCAGCGCCCGCTTGAAACAATTCTGGCGCGGTAAATAACGCCATAAAGGTCATAAAGCCGCCATAAGAGCCGCCATACGTACCTACAGCTTGCGTATTTACGTTGGCATTTTCTGCCATCCATTTAACCCCATCAGCTAAATCTTGGGTTTCGGGTGTACCCATTTGACGATAAATTGCCGTACGCCAATCACGTCCATAACCTTTAGATGCGCGGTAATCCATATCCATTACTACATAACCTTCGTCAGCTAATAACGAATGAAACATAAACTCACGAAAATACCCAGACCAGCCCAAGTGCGAGTTTTGTAAGTAACCTGCACCGTGGTTAAAAATAACCGCTTTACGCTTTTTACCCACTTCGCCCTCTACATAATCAGCCGGATAGTACACTTTTGCGTAAATAGGTTGATCAGTATGGCTAGATGGCACTGCAATTATTTTAGGGGCTGTTAGCTTTTTAGCTAAAAACTCATCCGAAACCGTATGTGTTAACCGGGTAACCTGTGTGTTTGCTTTTGCATCAGCCACATACAACTCAGTTGGTAACATAATTGTTGAGTGCTTTAACAACAGCTTGGTTTGATCAGGGCTAAGTGTATAGTCGGTCATGCCATTAAGGTCGGTTACTTGTTCGTTTTTACCGGTTAGTGGATTTACACGGTAAATTTCGTATAGGCCTGGATGTTCAACGTTAGCCTTATAATAAATAGCACTGTTATCGTCGGTAAGCGTAAGGTTAGATACTTCAAACTTACCTGTTGTTAGCGTTGTTGCTTTACCATTTAACGGCTTTTTATAAAGCTGACTGTAACCCGACTGCTCTGATAAATAATATAAGGTGTTAGAGTTGTGTAGCCAGCCAAAATCGTTAAAAGCATAGGCTATCCAAGCGTCGTCATGTAAACGATGTTGCGACACTAACTTATTATTTTTAAAATCGACGGTTGCTAACCAGCGATCTTTGTTATCCCACGCTTCTAGCATTACTGCTACGTTTGAGCCGTCGTCGTTCCAAATTATAGGGCTTTGATCCCAGCCCCAATCGCTAATTAAATTTATACCACGCGGCGCTTTTTTCGACTTATACGTTTTACCATCACGGGCATAGTTTTCTTTTTTAACCGCTGCTAATACGTCTTCATCAAAGCCCGGTAGGGTATCAAAGCTTAAGGTATTTTGACTTTTATCGTTTAAATTAATGTATACCAGCTCTGAGGTTTGCGACTTTTCGTCAGCTACTCGGCGGCGCGCTTTTTTAGGTTCAATGCGGGCATCATCGGTAATATAATTTGGCATTATATCGCTATCATCGCGCCAATCTCTTTGCTCTTGCACTACCACTAATAAAGCATCACCATTTGGCGATAACTGCACGTCTTTTACACTATTACCTTTGCCTAAATAAAACTCAGTATTAGCAATTGAGCTATTTTGCTGCTTAAGCTGTGCTTTGCGTGCTTGTTTATCTTTATTGTTTTTATGCGTTAGCGCTATGTACTCAATAAGTTTGTGCTGCTCTTTAGCAATATAACTGCTTGGCTCTGTAATGCCCTGGGGCTTATCTGCCAGTTTTAAATTAGCAATTTCAGTGGTTAAGCCTGAGCTTAAGTCAACTTTAAAAAATGTATTACCTTGACGATAAGCTAAGCTGCCATCATTTAAAAATTGTGGTTTAGATTCAGTGCTAGAGGTATGCGTTACTTGTTGAATTGCACCTGTTGTAACGCTTTTTACAAATATATTACCCTCAAATACATAGGCTTGCAGGGCTTTATTTTTTGAATAAACAGCTTTATTTGCACCTACAGTGTGCAGTTTATTAAGTGCTATTTGCTCTGCGCTTTGGCTTGTAATTGATTGGCTAAATAAGTTACGTAACTCATTACCTTGCTCTTTACGTGCATAAATAATGGTAGCAGAATCACTGCCCCAAAATGCGCGCTCTGGTTGACGTCCAAGCCAATCGGGATGGGCCATAGCTTGCTCTAACGTTATTTTAGTAGAGCCCATATCGGCGGGGGTATTAACAACGGCAGCAACAGGAGACGTTGTTACATTATTTTGCGTAGCTGTTGAAGATGATGCAGTTGCTTGACACCCTGCTAAAAAAACACTTGAGGCAACAGCCAGTGCTATTAATGTTTTGGACGATGAGATATTAAAAATCATAGTGCTTCTTAACGGTAATTATAATTAAGCCGTATTTAAGCAGAAGCACTTTGGTGATTGCAATTTTTTAAGACAAACGCCGGTGTAACTGAGTTAGGTTGCTTATTCTAAGCGTAAATCTAGCCAAACTAGTCGATGATCACTCGACGCATTTCTGTCTTTAATTAAGCGGTATAGCTGGCTATTTTTAGTTGGCCAAAATACCCCACCATCAATAATTTTTAACCCATAATGCGATGGCAAAACATAGTCAACCCGTGCTTGCCAACTTGCACTGTAATTTTTAGCATGGCTGTGCTGTGGATATTGCTCTTTTGCGCCAGCACTTTTCGGTATAAAACTGGCGTTTACAAGCGGATGCTTAAGTAGCTGATCTGTAGTTATAGTTCGCTGTTTATCACCCTCAGGGGCGGCATTTAAGTCACCTAAAATAACAAACCGAGACTGAGCATTTAAACCGCCTTTTTTACCTTTATCGTCATAAATATAATCGGCATTATTAATGTAGTCTGCAACTAACCTTACTTCATCATGGTTACGCTTGCCGTTTCTGTCCTCTAAGCCATCAAAAACCGGCGGGGTTGGGTGCGATGCAAGTATATGTACCGTTTTATTATTAACTGATATGGGTAAATCCCAAAAAGATTTTGAGCTCAAACGAATGTTTTGCCATTCTTGCTCGTTATACCAGTTTTTGCCTGTGGTTGGATCGATAGGCATTTGCGCATTAGGCATATCTTTATATTTAAAAGTTTGCAGCGTTCGTACTTTATCTAAATCGATTGGATAACGAGATAAAACAGCCATACCGTAATGGCCTTCAAAAAAACCAAAACCGTGAGCGTCACCCATTATTCCTGTTTTTTTACCATCGTTATCTAAATCAAACTCAGTGGCTAAACCGGTATTAACTGGCGCAATATAAAAATAAGGATAGTCTATTGCCGCTTGATTATTTTGACTCACGTTTAAATAATGGCTTTTAAAGTACGCTATACCCTGCTCTTTTGGCACATAGTCAAACTCGTTTAATAGTATTATATCGGGGCGAACACGTTGAATTATTTCGGCAATATTTTTAATTTGTGAATGCTCTGCTTTAAGCGCGCTAACCAAAGAATCGCTTTTTACAGGGGTTTTTCTTGGTGTATAGTTAGTTGCATCCATACTTACATTAAAGGTGGCAACACGCAGTTGCGCCGCTGCAACGTAGTTGCTTAGCAGTAAACAAAACAACGTACTACCCAAAGTAATACTACTTAAATTACCTTTCATTATATCAACCCATCTAAAATTAATAATAAAATAACACTACTTACCACTATCCATAATAAAATTGCCATTATAAAGGGCTTAAGTCCGGCTTGTTTTAGTACTGCTAATGATAGGCCACTACCAATTAAAAATAATGTAACTATAAGCAATTGTTTAGCAACTATATTAATAACGCTCCATACAGGTGAAAACTGTGGCAAATAAGTATTAATAAGTGCGGCGAGTACAAAGCCAACAATAAATAGTGGAATACTGGCTTTTTCATCTGAGCGTAAAAACACCCCAGCAAGCGCAGTATAAGGAATGATCCACATAGCGCGGGTTAATTTTACTGTGGTGGCAATGCTTAGTGCCACAGCGCCATAAGTAGCGGATGCACCTACAACACTGCTGGTATCGTGAATAGCTAAAGCAGCCCACATGCCAAATTGCTGCTCGGTTAAATTAAAATAATGGCCAATGGCCGGAAACAACAGTAAGCCCACGCCATTGAGCATAAATACTACGCCAAGTGCCACAGCCACTTCATGATCTTTTGCTTTAATTACCGGTGCCATAGCTGCAATAGCACTGCCACCACAAATAGCAGTGCCAAATGAAATTAATACGCCGGTATTGCGGTTAAGTTTAAATACTTGGGTAAGTATTTCACCTAAGCCAATTATTGCGGTAATACTCACAATAGTGAGCACTAAAGAGCTGCTACCCACTTCAATTACCTGATTAAAGTCAACGGCAAAACCAAGCCCGACCACCGCTGCTTTTAACATCCACTTACTGGCTTTTTGCGAAAGCTCGGCAAACGGATTACCTAATGTCATAGCAAAAGCAGCGCCTATTACCAGTGCACTACCAGCGCCAATAAAAGGAGTGATACATAATGCTAAAAGAATTAAAAACAATGGCTTTTTGAGTGTTAATGGCATGCTGTATTACGCTCGAATTATTTTATCAGTTAACTTGTGTACTAAAGGTGCAACTAGAATAACTGTAGGAAATGCGATAGAAAATGCAAATACCCATGCTTTGAGCCATATAGTTATAATATTATCGACCATTCCCACGTTAAATAATGAGATCACAAAAGACATAAAGCCCGACATTAATAGTGCCATTAAAAATGCAAACACAACATTGCGGTATTTAGGGTTAAACATAGGTGTAGCCTTTGGCGTTAAGCAATAAATTGAGATGTCCCAATTTATTGCTTATTTTTAGTTGAGTATCAAAGATGTACTCGTGGCTAAAATACCTGGGTAGGCTTGTTCTGGTAAACACTCGCTAAGTTCAGCTAAGCGTTCACCTAGTTGATGTAGACTTTGAGCTGAGACATTAATATGACCCATTTTACGCCCTGGTTTTACTGTTTTACCGTACCAATGACTAGTTACATCAGTCACTTCTAAAACTGCAGTAGGAATACTGGCTTGGCCAAGCACATTTATCATCGCAGTGGCGTGTTTAAGCTCAGTATTACCCAGAGGCAGCCCTGCAACCGCACGCATATGGTTTTCAAACTGCGAGCAATGGCAACCTTGCTGTGTCCAGTGGCCTGAGTTGTGTACACGCGGGGCAATTTCGTTTACCAGTAAAGTGCCTTTAACGTCAAAAAACTCAATTGCCAATACACCCACATAATTAAGCTCATTCGCTAATTTAGTAAAGGCATCAATAGCTTGCTGCTCTACATGGCTATTATTTAAACCTGCTACCGATAAGGTTAATACACCATTGGTGTGCTGGTTTTCGGTTAACGGATAAATTGCAACATTACCGTGTTTATCGCGTGCACCAATAATAGATACTTCACGATCGAACGGAATCATTTTTTCAGCAATAATAGTATGAGGTGCATGTGCTGTGCCTGAGGCAATAAAATCAGACATTTGAGCCCAAATTTCATCAATTTGATCGTCAGACTTTAATCGCCATTGGCCTTTACCATCGTAGCCTGCTTGACAGGTTTTAATAACTAAAGGTTTACCTAGGTTTTTAACCGCAAGCTCAAGATGCGCTTTTTCAGTAATAAGTTGATACGGTGCGCACGCTACAGCTGTTTTATCTAGTAGTGCTTTTTCGATTTGGCGATCGCCACCGGTTTTAATGGCCGCTTTACCCGGATAAAACTTATTGCTATTACAACAAAGTGTTAATACATCGTCAGGTATATGCTCAAACTCAGCAGTAATTGCATCTGCGTTTGCTATGGCTTGCTCTAATGTGGTTGAGTAAACTTCGCCTGTGAGTGGGTGCACAATTTTTTGGCTGCCTACATCGTACGCAACCACGTTTAAATTAAGTGGCGCGCCAGCAAGGCTCATCATGCGTGCTAATTGCCCTGCACCTAAAATTAAAATAGTCATTATTACTCTGCAGGATTAGGGTTAGCTAAAATAGTGTCGGTTTGTTCTTTACGAAACGCTTCAATTTTTGCGAATATTTCAGGGTTTTGACACCCTAAAATTTGCGCTGCAAGTAAACCTGCATTAGCAGCGCCAGGCTCACCAATAGCTAATGTCCCTACCGCAACACCTTTAGGCATTTGGCAAATAGAAAGTAGCGAATCAATACCATTAAGCGCTTTTGATTTAACTGGCACACCAAGTACTGGTAATGAGGTAAATGCAGCTGCCATACCCGGCAAATGGGCCGCGCCGCCTGCGCCTGCAATTATAACTTTAATACCACGGTCACTTGCTGAGCTTGCGTAATCAGCAAGGAGTTGAGGAGTTCGGTGGGCAGAAACTACTTTTGTTTCGTACTCAATGCCAAATTTTTCTAGCATGAGCGCCGCATGTTCCATGGTTGGCCAATCTGATTTAGAACCCATAATAATGCCAACTTTCATAAATACTCCTCAGTAATATACTATTTTAACTAGCGGACTTATGTCCGCTTTTATGGCGGGTATTATACCCAAAAGTCATTAAATTGCGACTAACAAAAACAAAAAAAGCCATGTTAAACATGGCTTTTTAAAGTTAGCAGTAAAGCGCTATTTACGCCTCTTTACTTGCTAGGTACTCTGCGTAGGTACCTCTAAAGTCAATAACCTTACCGTCTTTAACTTCCCAGATACGCGTAGCAACCGATGATACAAATTGGCGATCGTGAGACACAAACAATAAAGTACCTTCGTAGGCTTCAAGTGCTAAGTTAAGTGCTTCAATAGATTCCATATCCATGTGGTTGGTTGGCTCATCCATTAGTAATATATTTGGTTTATGCATCATAATTTTACCAAATAACATACGGCCTTGCTCACCACCCGATATTACTTTAACCGACTTTTTAATATCGTTTTGAGAGAACAACATACGGCCTAAAAAGCTGCGCACCACTTGCTCGTCGTCGCCTTCTTGCTGCCATTGCTCCATCCACTCAAATAAGTTCATATCGGTGGCAAATTCATCTGCATGATCTTGCGCGTAATAACCAATATTGGCATTTTCAGACCACTTAAACTCACCCGACTTAGGCGCTAAACGCCCAGCAAAGGTATTTAACAGTGTTGTTTTACCTACACCGTTTTCGCCAATAATAGCAATGCGTTCACCTACTTCTACTAAACCTTCAAGGCCAGAGAACAAAGTGTTGTCGCCAAAACCTTGGCTAAGGTTAGTCATTTCTAGCGCATTACGGAATAATTGTTTTTCTTGATCGAAACGAATAAATGGCGTTTGACGTGATGACGCTTTAACTTCATCTAACTGAATTTTGTCGATACGTTTAGCACGCGACGTTGCTTGCTTAGCTTTTGACGCATTAGCAGAAAAACGCGATACAAATTGTTGAAGTTCAGCAATTTGGTTTTTCTTTTTGGCGTTTTCACTTAACAGACGCTCACGTGCTTGCGTTGCAGCAAACATGTATTCGTCGTAGTTACCTGAATAAATACGCAGCTCACCGTAATCAATATCGGCCATGTGGGTACAAACCGAGTTTAAAAAGTGGCGGTCATGCGATATTATTATCATGGTGCAATCGCGTTGGTTCAATACATCTTCTAACCACTTGATTGTATAAATATCCAAGTTATTAGTAGGTTCATCGAGTAGCATTATTTCAGGATCTGAAAACAGTACCTGTGCTAAAAGTACACGCAATTTAAAACCTGGCGCAATTTCTGACATAGGGCCATAGTGTTGCTCAGTAGCAATACCTACACCTAATAACAACTCACCCGCTTTAGATTCTGCAGAGTAACCGTCCATTTCGGCAAATTCAGTTTCCAAATCGGCTACTTTCATGCCATCCGCTTCGCTCATTTCAGCTAAAGAGTAAATACGGTCGCGTTCTTGTTTAATTTCCCATAACTGCTTGTGACCCATGATCACAGTATCAATTACAGAATACTCTTCGTACGCAAACTGGTCTTGGTTTAGTTTAGCAACTCGTTCATTTGGATCAGTGCTAACGTTACCCGAAGACGGCTCAAGCTCACCACTTAGAATTTTCATAAATGTTGATTTACCGCAACCATTAGCACCGATCAAACCGTAACGGTTGCCGTCGCCAAATTTTGCTGAGATGTTTTCAAATAATGGTTTAGCACCAAATTGCATGGTGATGTTAGCTGTACTAATAATAGCGCTACCCTCCAAGGGAGACATGATGTATTTTAATTGCGCGCAGTTTAAACCAAATTCATCGTTTTTTCTATGAAAGTTTAAAGGCTAAATACGCAAATAAGAGTCTGCTTTAATAACTATAATTAAGTTGTAAAATATTACTTAACGCACACTAGGTAACGCACCTTACAAAGCGATTAAATTGCCGCATAATTAAACAAATTTCAATTTTGAAAAGTTAGCAACTCCTTAATATTTGTATCCAAAAACAACATCAGTCAGCAATTGATATTGCTGCTGGTGCGTATTTAATTAATAAATTTTTGCTGACTGAATTTCATTCGCCGTTGTTAACATCTGCAAAATTATTTAATACAACTGTTTAACCTGTTTGTTAGCTTGTTTGTCGCATTTAGTTTTTATTAAAAATATTTTTGTATATATTGATGATATAAAAGCCACTTAGAGCTTTTGCACTACCCTTCACTTTTTAGCCAACTTGAAAAAAATTCACCTTTATTTTTTTAATTTCTAATACCAAACAACTACCCAGCAACTCAAAGCATTAAAAAAAGCAACACTACAAAAACAAAATTAACGCTAGGTGAATATTTGCCATTTATTTTGTTTATTGCGGGTGATTATTTTTCACTTTTGAGCATATTATTGCTTTGTTAGTCTTCAACCCCACAGATATACCCCAATAAAAAAGCATCAAATTTACACAAGGCAACAAATGATAAATAACAAGTTAGCAACTCTACTAAGCGTAAGTATTTTAGCGGCTCCAGCTGTATCAGCAGTAGAAGTTTATAAAGACGATAAAAATGCTGTCTCTATTGGTGGTTATATTGACGTTCGTGCGATCAATACCCAAAACCAAACTGAAATAGTAAATGGTGCCTCGCGTATTAACTTTGCTTTTAAACGCCAATTAAAAAATGATTGGGAAGCACTGGCCTTAATTGAATGGGGTGTAAACCCTGTTGGTAACAGTGATATTGTTTATAATAACCGTTTTGAATCTATTCAAGATGAGTTTTTATATAACCGCTTAGGTTATGCCGGCTTATCGCATGATAAATATGGTCAAATTACCATTGGTAAACAATGGGGTTCGTGGTTCGATGTTGTTTACGCCACCAACTACAGCTATGTGTGGGATGGTAACGCAGCAGGTGTTTACACATATAATAAAGACGATGGCGCAGTAAATGGTACCGGTCGCGGTGATAAAACGCTGCAATATCGCAATACTTACAACGACTTTGAATTTAGCGTACAAACGCAGCTAAAAAACAGTGAGTTTTACACTTGTGATGTAAGCAATATTACAGAAACACAGTGCCAAACAAAATGGGAAGCTGGCGATGCGACAGCACAAAAAGTAGAGTTTAATTACACTTTTGGTGGCGCAGTAACTTATAACGTAACCAATATGCTTACGTTAACTGCCGGCATTAACCGCGGGGAGTTTGACTTACACTTTGGCGATGGCACAACTCGCTCAGTAGAAGATATAATTTATGGCGCTGGTATTATTTGGGGTAACATTAACGCACCAGGTTTATACGCTGCCGCTAACATTAATAAAAACGAAAACCATGATACCGACAATCTGGGTCGCTTAATTAAAGAAGCAGTTGGTATAGAAACATTTGTATCTTACCGTTTCGATAATGACTTTAGACCATTTATTGCATACAACCTTTTTGATGCTGGCGACGATTACGTAATTCAACCTAACTTTAACGCCGACCCTAACGATGTATTTAAGCGTCAATTTGCCGTTATTGGTGTTCATTACTTACTTGACGACAATACCCAGCTTTACATAGAAGCACGTAAAGATTTTGGTGACTTTGAAAGTGCTAATAAAGAACAACAAGCACTTATGGAACAATCGGAAGATGACGGCATCGCAATTGGTTTTAGGTATATACTTTAAAGCCTAACATAGTTTTATAAAGGCCTTGTTATAGAGCATAACAAGGCCTTTTTTATTGGTTTTAAGTTTATAGCATCACTCAGCCATGCTGCTTTGAATGTCTATTTTGGCGCTTAAAACTATATTTACAAATGTTGTACTTACGTCATTTTTTAAATTGAATTTGTAGTGGACTTTGCGTACTTACATTCTCTATCGTTATAAAATGACATCCTCACTGTAAAATTTCTTGTGCACAATACAGTCCTATCACCCCACTCCTAAACATTACAATCTCGGTTACTAATGTTTGCATATGCCTAGGTTTGCTAACACTATTTGGCGAAAACCCGACTTGTTTACTTTCACATTTATGGCCTTGATTAACAAGAGTAACTAGCTTATCTGGATAGACCGTATGGCTAATAAATTCATTGCTAATTGTGCTTCTTAGTAATGGCCTTGAAAACGCTATATCAATTTGCTCTGTAGCTGTCATTTCAAATAACGTTACGTGCACTTGCATATAGTAGGTTTTATAAGTGCGGACCAAAGCCACCATAAAGGTTAAACACGCCGAACTCAAATGT
Source organism: Pseudoalteromonas sp. K222D (assembly GCF_017653575.1). Taxonomy (NCBI): domain Bacteria; kingdom Pseudomonadati; phylum Pseudomonadota; class Gammaproteobacteria; order Alteromonadales; family Pseudoalteromonadaceae; genus Pseudoalteromonas; species Pseudoalteromonas sp. K222D. The sequence goes on along the minus strand of NZ_JAGGDL010000040.1, from coordinate 9,453 downwards.
GCAATTTAAGTGAACCGGATAAGTCGTCATGAACTAAGATATTGTAATTTGAGATAAATATCAGCGCTTAGCATTTACTACTGCCCTGCTACTTTATAAATTTAACACCTTTGCTAAGGTATTGCTCCCCCATGATAAGTATGATGTGTTCTTTATTGTAATTACTTATAAATAATTACAGTAATTACGGAGGTAACGTTTAGATTTAAACCGGCTATTGTAGCACGTTAACTCTATAATAATTTATACCAAAGTGAACTGTTATCACTATTTTGTACACTACACTTTGGCGTAAACCCTAGCTTTATTAGCAAAGCGTGTGAACGTTGGTTGTGTGTACTTACCTCAGCATACAAATGTTTTAATTGTAATGCAGGCATTACTGCCATAAAACCTAAAAGCACTTCTTGCATAATTCCTTGTTGCCAAAAATCTGGGTGTAGCTCAAAACCTATAAAAGCAGTTTGCTTGTCTGTATTTATTTTGTATAAACCACACGAGCCTAACAATTGGCCATTGCTGTTATGCTCAATTGCTAAGCGCAATACACCCCCTTCGTAATAGCCGCTAATATCGTTTTGTATTAATTGCTTTACCTGTTGCTGGCTAAGCGGTGTTTGGTAATCGTTATATTGAGACACTAAAGGATGATTTAAAATGCCAAACAAAGCTGCGCCATGTTTGTGAGTTATTAAACGCAAGGTAACTCGCGGTAGTGTTATTGTTTTAAACATGCAATTACCAAAATTATAAATTTTTGAGCTACCTACTACTTAAATTCAGTATTTGTAAAAATAGCTATTAAGCAATAAATAGCACTTTATATAACAGTATTATTAACTTACCATACTGCATTAACAAGCAATATATTGAGAGTAATTAGCCATGAGTGACGATTTTAAAGTAATACAGCCCACTACCACGGTTTATTGCCCTGAGCGCGGCGAAGGTTGGACCCTAACGGGGATTACTAATATTAACGAGTTCACTTCGGTGATGTTTGACGGCACGCGCTACACCCTTCCCGCTCGGGAAATTATAGAGCAATTATTGCCAAACCAATTAGCAAGAGAGCAGCAAAATAAATAACGACTTTTTAGCTTACATAAATAACCAAAAGGCTGCTTTGATAAAAAGCAGCCTTTTGGTTTTAAATTAAATCTGCGAGATTATAAAAGTTAAAATGCATCATCTTCACTGTATACATTAACACCAAGCTCAGCATCAGCATCTTCAAAAACTTTAAAAATAATTGGCTTACAACATACCTGGCAGTCTTCAATATACTGTTGGTCTAAATCTGCAGCATCTAGTAAAACGTCAATTGTTTCGCCGCAATAAGGGCAGCCAATCGATTTTTCGGTTAATTGATTCATTTACACACCAACCATTATAAATAATGTTATTTTAGTTAAAATGCAGCTATTAAACAACATATCCTAAGTATTACACTGAGCTAATTTTTATAGCATTTATTATCACTTATAACCAAGCTACTGGTTTATTTTAATGCGCTTAAATAAGGCAATAAACTCTAACTTGAGAGTTAGATAAACAAACTAGAACCTGTAGAATGAACAAATACATGTTTGCTATAATAACAATGCAGATTATTAATTGAGCATGCTCACAATAAAAATGAGCGCACTCAATTACTATTTACTTAATTTAGTAAGTAGCGAATAATCAATAAGCATTTGCAAGCTTAAAATAGGGTACTCAATTGTTTTTAATGCAGTTTTATAAACACTTATTTTGCACTTACAAACATTACTTAATAAAACTAGTAGAGAGCAATACACAAATATAATGGATAAAAAACAGAGAACACGTAATAAAATTTTAGCATCTGCTTGGGAGTTATTTTTATTACAAGGTTACGAGCATACCTCAACCCGAGAAATTGCAACAGCTGCTGGTGTGGCTGTGGGCACTGTATTTAGTCATTTCGAAAATAAAATAGACTTATTAATTGCCGGAATGCAGCAACAAATTACCGCTATAATTAATCAAGCTCGCGCATCCGATAAACAACACTCTCCTAGATTAAAACTGCGTCATTATGCACATCCCCTGTATTATTTTTATTGTGAAAACAGTGAATTTAGTAAAATACTTATCAGTAATGTTATTTGGCAAGCAACCTTTTTTAGTGAGCAAGTAAGCCTGTTTAAACAGTTATTATTTCAGCAGCAAACTCAAATTGATGACGTAAAAGCAAGCGTAATGATTGACTGCTACTTTATGACTTTAATTAGCGGGTTAAACGAGCAATCTCCCAATGCCGATGCTATGTTAAGGCAACTTACCCAAAAAATAGCTTTGCTATAAACAGAGCACTATATAATTACTGGTAACTAAAACGGAGCATCGCTATGCGGTAAGCCCCGCCCTTTACTTATGATAAAGAAAACATAAAGATTAGCGCTATTGCTAAACTATACTCACCCACAACAAAGCATGATGTGTTCTTTTTGCTCATAACTTTGTCCATTAAAGCTAATAGCATTCAGTATAAATAAAATAAGCTCTGAATAAGGTGTTTAATACACTAGCCATTTCTTATTAAACTCCTATTCTGCACTTTAATAAGTACAGGTAATATTATACATCCCCAAACAACTACTGTATATAAATACAGTTGCCTGCAATATTGTAACCCAGCTAAGTAAACCGGCACCATTTAAAGTTAAAACTTTATATATAACAACCTATTATAAAACTGAATTTATACATAAAGTTTATTATATAAAAACAAACACTGTACGCACACAGTCAACGCCATTTGTGCTAAATATCTTACTTCCCTACTTTTTAAATACATACCCCCACCAGCGGTATTGGCAGTTAACTTTTTATAAGCTTGTGTACTAAGCACCTACCCGCTATCTTTTTGCTAATGCCTAGTTGTGATCCACCGGCAATAAGCATTTTATTAGTTTTACTGTTCTTAAAATTAGCTAACAAGCTTTGCGTTAGTCTCAAAAATAGGGTTTAGGCTTTAAAGTGGGTTTTATTAAAGCGGCCTCATTCACTAAAGCGCGTTGCGGCTTACAAATAAAAATGAAATACGTTTTACTAATAGCGGGTCTAGTAACTATACCAATATATTTATTTATACATTCATCAAACAGATGCGAGATTTTATGAAAAGAATATTAGCCTTAGCGTTAACATCATCCGTTATATTTTATGCCTCGCTCGCCCATGCAAACAAAACCGAAAAAGCCGTTTTAGCCGGAGGTTGCTTTTGGTGTATGGAAAGTGATTTTGAAAAGCTAGCAGGTGTAACCGATGTAATATCGGGTTTTACGGGAGGTAAACTTAAAAACCCAACTTATAACGGCAATCATCGTGGTCATTATGAAGCTGTAGAAATTACTTACGATCCTGCAATAGTTAGCTATAAAGCTATACTCGAGCATTACTGGGTAAACATTGATCCCTTTGATGCTAAAGGCCAATTTTGCGATAAAGGGCCAAGTTACTTAAGCGCTATTTTTGTAGCTAACGAGCAAGAGCGCAAATTAGCAGTGCAATCTAAACAAGCAGTGAGCAAACAGTTCCCAAATAAAACCGTGGTTACCCCTATACTAAACACCAGTACTTTTTACCCAATTAAAGGCGATGAAAGTTACCATCAAGATTATTATAAAAACAATCCTATTCGCTACAATACCTATCGCTGGCGTTGTGGGCGCGACAACCGCCTAGAAGAAATTTGGGGCGATAAAGCAAGCCACTAAAGTACCCACAATAAAATACCTTACTCAATACTAGATTAACTAACAGGCTGCTTATATTAACCAGCCTGTTATACGTTTTTAAAATACGTGTAAGGTATTAAAACTTAAACGAGGCAGAAAATCTAACACTACGAGGCGTGCCTGGTTGCACCCAAGCGTCTGAAAATGAGCTGATATAATAAGTTTCATTAAATAAGTTATCTAGCTCCCCTGTTAGCGTTATTGAGTCTGATACGGCGTAACGCATAAATGCCCGAGCAGTTATATAACTTGGCAGTGTAAAGTCGGTACCAAAAAAGCCATTTCGATCTCCCACATAAAGTAAACCACCACCCAATTTTAGTGCTTTTCCATTCACTTCTGTCGACTTTACCAACTGTAAACTCAATTGATGCTGAGGAATATTTAACAGCGAGCTGCCTGCAGCTATATTTAGGCCAAAGTTGCTATCGTAAAATGAATTTTTGGTTGTTGCATCAACATAAGCATAAGACGCCCACAGGTTTAAGTTATTCGTTAGTTGACCATTTATATCAATTTCAAACCCTTTACTTTGCGCCTCCCCAATAGCGGCACTGGTAAATGCTGTTGGATCGTCTACTACCAACATATTTTGTTGCTCAACTTTAAATAAGGCTAAGGTGCCCACCAGCGCACCGTTATTTAGACTAACCTTAACGCCAACTTCCTTTGAAGTTGTTTGGTTTGGTTTAAAGCCGTTTCCCTGGGCGTCAGTACCCGAAAGCGGACGAAAGTTTTCACCATAAGCCGCATAAGCCGATATAAAGTCAGACACCGCATACACAGCCCCTAATTGCGGACTAATACGCGATTCTGTTTGTTTATACCCTGTATTAGTTAAACGATTATTAAGTGTTTGCTTAAAATCGTCTAAACGCGCGCCAAGACGTATATCTAGCTTATTGGTTAAACTTATTTGATCTTGTATAAATACGCCCAATGATTGCTGAATTTCAATACGATCAGTATGAGTGGTGGGTGCAGGTAGCGCATAAGCACCATACTCTGGGTTATATACATTAATATATTGATCGCCCTTTACCTGTAGTAAAAACTGATCGTTTTCAAATTTATCGGTATCAGCCCCTATAGTTAAACGATGCTCAAACCCTGCAAAATTAATATCGCCAGTAATTTCGCCGCGTAAAACCTTATAGTTTGCACTGTAATCTCGATAACGCCTAAAGCGATTAACCTCATCATTCACTACACCTGCAAAACCAGTTTCAGTGGCAAAACCGGTTAACTTAGTATCACGGTAATTAGCAGCAATTAATACACTCCAGTCGTCATTAATATCATGCTTAAGTTCAAGCTGATGGCCAATTACTTGTGCTGTAATAGGGCCATCACCCGGCTCACCTAAAAATCGGTTTGCAGGAATAACCCCAAGCTCACCATTTATTGCTAACACTCCTCTATCAAAAGGTATTGTTTGCTTACTGTATTCAAGTTCGTAAATCAGTTCACTATTGTCGTTAATATACCAAGCTACTGATGGGCTAACGCCTTGTTTGGTTTTTTTAATGGTGTCTCTAAAGCTATTTGAACCTTCATAAAAACCGATCAGTCTAATTGCAACATCATCAGAAACCCCAGTGGTGTAATCTATATCAGCCCTATAGGTATCCTCACTTGCAACAGCAAGTTTTAGTTCGCCTGCGGTATCAAATGTTGGCCGTTTAGTTATTAAGTTAACCACTCCGCCAGGTTCTCCCCGACCAAATAACGCAGCACGCGGCCCTTTTAGCACCTCAACCGAGGCAATACTTGACAGATCTCGCGTACCACCCAAGCCCCAGCCTATATTAAAGCCATTAACTAAGTAGTTACTCGAGAGGTTTTCATCTCCTGTAAAACCACGTAAAGCAAAATTATTTAACAGGCCACCAAAGTTATTTTGCCTAGCAACCGAAGCAGATAGATCCAATGCTTGGTTTAAATCCCATGCGCCAGCATTTTCAAGCGTTGCTAAATCGATTGTTTGCTCAGCTTGTGGTGTTTCTAAAGGCGTAAAGTTACTGCTGTATACATGGCGCGAGCCTATCACTGCAACCCTCTCTATAGCTGTATTAGCCTGATTAATTAGCGGTGGTTGCTCAAAGGCTGAGCTTGTTTGGCTGGTAAATAAGAAAACTAAACAAGCAGATAAATAAGTAAGCTTACGCTCTTTAAAATTGGTGTTCATTGTTAACCTTGTTAATTACATAACTAAAATTGAATTGCAGCCTAAAGCAGTAACTAGTGCTTAGTACTTATAGGCTGTTTGCAAAGCTTGGCATGTGAGGTAATGCCGCTTTTGTTGGATTACGTTTAAAGCATTGACGTTTATAAAGTGCTGTAGCTTATAAACTGGTTACACAAATTTACGGCCATAGCCGTGTGGTTAGAATTAATTAACTTACAAAATGACATGCCTAGCGTGATCATCACCAGCGGCGTGTAATTAATACTAAATACCCAGGTACGTGCTCATATAAGCATTCGTGCGGTACGTATGATTTAAGGTGTAGCCGTAGGCTAAAATAAATTCGGTGTGTTTGGTTAAGTGCTGTTGCTGCAAAGCGGCTTTATATTAAAGGTAATACTGGGCGCCGTTTTTCGATAAAAGTCCAAAAAATTCAATAGATTGAATTGGCTTGCTCACCCTTGCTATTATCCATACTATATTGAGTAAACTAAAGCTGGCAGTCTTATACCATAAACGGTGTTTATTGCAATATTGGCATGATGTTATTTATTATTAAAAATGGGACATAAAAATGGGACAGGCATATTAAAAAGGGATTAAAATGGGACAGGCACATATTACCTGGTTTATTTAACCTCAAAGTTCGTCATCGTTATTTACTAATTCCCTCTCACTTCTACGCTCTATTAGTTTATATAATTTAAGTTATTAGTAGATATATGTTTAGTAGGGATATCAGGCAGGTAAAGTTAGTTTCAAAGGTGGTTTGTTAAAGTTGTTGTTTAAGTTATCGCTGAAGGTGTGGCGCTCACCCTGCACCTTTGTACCATTTAACATCGTTATTCGCGGCTTGCTGCTTTAATCGTTGTTTACTCCCTGCAAAGTTTGAATATTTATGCCTAAATCGTTGAATCGATTCAAGCCATTGTGCTTCTTCTATATTCAGAGTAACTAGCACTTTAGGAATTGCTTTATTTATATATCCTTTTTTGTTTGGAGAAATTTGACGACCACTCCAATCTACTAATTCTAGGTAATCTAGTAACGCAAAAGGTATAGTGTGTTTTATGTTGTTAGCGCAAAATGGCTTTAGTTGACTTGGTTGACTTTGATCTTGAACACTATCTTTTTGCTTTGAGGGGTTATTTGTTTGAACCATATTTTTAGTAAAGGCTGTCAATTGTGCTATACGCTCTTGAATTGAAGTGAAATCACTGTCTTCTAGCGTACCGGCCATGTTTGCTCTAATAGGATTTAAATCGACATAGGCCATGCAACTAAGCAATGCGGTTTCATCTAATAATGCTTGTGATTTATAGCGCCCTTCCCAGTACTTACCTGTGCAGCTATCTTCCTTATTTGCTTCACGGGCAATGTATTCATTTAGGTTTTTCATATACCAGCTTATGTCGTAAAGTCTTTCTCGCCATTTAGCTATAATTTCATTAAAGCAAACTGAACTCGCATTATCTAACTGCTCGCCTTTTAAGTAACTATCCACCAAAGCGTGGCCATTATAAAGCCTATACCAGCGTTCAATTACTTCACTATCTGCCCAATCTAGTGCCTGCTTTCTATTAACATTTACAACTAAGTGATAGTGATTACTCATAATTGCGTAAGCTGCAATCTCTATGGCAAACACACTACTTAACAACTTTATACGCTCTACTAGCCACTCTCTGCGGTGATCAAAGTTTTTACCTGTGTATTTATCATCACCACACAAAAAAGCTCGCCTAACGCATCTAGCTATTAAGTGATAATAAGATGTTGATGCCAAATCAATGAGATTTTTTCTTGCGCGTGTCATAAAATACAAAACCAATAAGCACTGGATATAATAACAGTAGTAGCTAATGTGAGTTTTGCAAATACTTTGTGCCTGTCCTTTTAAATCTCTCTTTTAAATCTCTCTTTTAAATCCTCTTTTTAAATCCTCTTTTTAAATCTCTTTAAAGCAAAAACATAAAATGATTAACAAAGTTATATATCAACTCAACGCCTGCAGCTTTAGTTTATTTTAAAATTATGTTTTGATGAATTAAAGTCAACCTTTATCCTTTTGCTCTTTTAATATCATTTAGAATAAAGTGGATACAAGCAAAAAAAATAATAAAGAGAACACAATGACAAAATTTAATAACAATAGCGTAGTAATATTAAGTGCAGTACGCACTGCTATCGGTAGCTTTGGTGGCAGCCTTAAAAACTTCACTCCCGCTCAGTTAGGCACTATGTGCGCCAAAGAAGCATTAGCCAGAGCCAATATTTCACCAAAGCAAGTTGGTTCATGTGTGGTAGGTAAAGTGATACATAACGGTCCTAAAGACGCGTATTTGTCGCGAGTTATTGGGCTAGATGCAGGGTTACCAATTAGCAGTCACGCGGTAACACTCAACCGCTTGTGTGGTTCGGGTTTAGAAGCCATTATACAAGCAGCACAACAAATTCAATTAGGTGATGTAAACGCAGCTTTAGCAGGCGGAGCAGAAAGCATGAGTAGCTCAGGCTACACTCTAGCAAGTAATCGTTGGGGCCAAAAAATGGGTGATAGTACAGTAGTTGATGAGCTAACTACCACATTACAAGACCCATGGGACAACACGCCTATGGGCGTTACCGCTGAAAACATTGCAGAAAAATATAGCATTAGCCGCAAGCAACAAGACGCTTACGCAGCACAAAGCCATCATAAAGCGGCTAAAGCCATTACCGCAGGCTATTTTAAACAGCAAATAATGCCCATCGAAATTAAATCTCGTAACGGTAATCAAATTTTTGATACTGACGAGCATGTTCGTGCTGACACAACGGCCGAAAAACTCGCCACCTTAAAACCCTACTTTAAACAAAATGGTACAGTCACCGCAGCCACCTCATCAGGTATTAATGATGGCGCAGCCATGTTAGTGCTTATGTCGGAGCAAAAGGCCAATGAACAAGGCTTAAAACCACTCGGTCGCCTAGTCGGTTATGCCAGAGCAGGTGTTGAGCCTTCATTAATGGGCACAGGGCCTATTCCTGCTGTGCAACAGGTGTTTGAAAAAACTGGATTAACTATTGATGACATGGACGTAATAGAATCAAACGAAGCCTTTGCCGCACAGGCATTATGCGTAGGCAACGAGTTAAACTTTCCTGAGCATAAAGTAAACCTCAATGGCGGAGCTATAGCACTTGGCCACCCTGTTGGCGCAACCGGTGCTATTTTATCAACCAAATGCCTGTACGAACTGAAACGCATTAACGGTAAATACGGCTTGGTCACTATGTGTATTGGTGGCGGACAAGGTATAGCTGCTATTTTTGAAGCGCTTTAGTTATAAAAGATTTTAAAAGAAATAGCGGCTAAAAATAAGCCGTTTTAATTTAGTAAAAATAAAGTTTTGATTGGTAAGGGGCAATATTTAACCTATCTCGAATTCAAGTATTAAGTGCAATCATTATGCAGCCACCAGTATTTCTGATTGCCCCGTAAATAATTCATGAGGG